>CAZZLX010000003.1:0-37656 GCA_964655235.1 uncultured Rhizobium sp. | reverse complement strand
CCAGGTAAACCATCAGGGGCGGCAGGTACGAGACGCGGAACTGTCGTCCAAGGTCGAGGACCAGGACGTCGAACCAGCGACGGAAGAATGCGGCTAGGGGCTGGATGGCCTTTCCTCCTGCCGGGCCTTTCTCGTCTGGAAGACGCAGCCGCACGTTGACCTACATCAAGGACCGTCACTGCCCTGCCGTCCATGGTCAGCCGGGCCCGTCGGTCGGCGGGCGCGGGTTTGGGAGGGCGGCGATGCAGAAGATCGTGGGCGAGCGCGGACGGAGACGCCCGCGGCACGCCGGGTGCCCGACAACGGTCGTCTGTTAGCGGACGGCCGGATCATGTGCCCCGTATCCCTGGCAAAAGTCGCAGCAGCCGGATATCCGGCCGCCACCTTCAAGACGGCGTTCGCCAACGAGATCGCCGACCTTCTGCGCGCCCGGTTCCCCATCGTGCAGGTCTTCACCTATGAAGAGGAGCGGGCGCTCAAGCTCGCCCGCCTTCGTCGACGAGGCCGGTACCCGCAGCCTTCCCTATCGCCTGACGCTCGGCGGACGCGAGGTCCGCTTCGAGAACGGTGAGGCGCAGCTTTCCATGGATGGCGGCGTCGAGAGCGGCGCCTCGCAGCTTCTGGAGCTCGAGTTCGCGGACGATCAGAGCCCGGCAGCCGGCTCCTTCGAGGATCGCCTGCTCGTCGCCATCACCGCGCGATAGCCGCGCGCCTCACCGCCCAGAGCCCTTCAAACGCCGACCGCGCCCGCGGACGGCGGTGCCGAAGCGACGGTAAGGCAGACCGGATGATTCCGGATGAAGGCGGCCAGAGCCAGCTTCAGGTGCAGCACCTTCTCCTCGTTTCCCGCGGCCCGGGCAGCCTCGATGTCGTCGAGCACGATGCGACGGATCCGCAGCTCTCCGGCCGGTGAGCGGCACAGATAGCAGCCGAGCTCGGCCGCGACCATTTCCGGAATGTGCTCGTGTTCGGCGATCGCGTCGATGATGTCCTCCTCGACGCCGCTCAAGGCGAGGCAATCTTCACGGGTCAGCATCGGTTGCTCCCTCGCACACGCGACACAAATCTGTCGCCCGTCGGCAATACGGTAGCAATGTCCGCGGGGCTCGCCTTGACGCAGATCAACGTCGAAGGGCGCCGGTAGACCTCACTGCTCGAGCGGCCACTCGCCGCGTATCTCGACCGGCATGGCCGCGAGCTTCGCGAAAAGCCGCGCCTGGTGGCGGATCGGCCACCAGTCGTAGAGGAATATCTGGAGCGGCCGCCACATCGCGACCCAGCCCAGGATCAGGAAGCCCTCGGAGATGATCTGCGATGCGGTCGGCCCCGCCAGCTCCATGGCGAGCTGTCGGATCAGGACGCAGGCGAAGAGGAACATCAGGCCGATCGCGAGCGCGAAACGGCCTTCGCGCAGCTGGAACCGCAACCGCCGCGCCGCCTCGGTGCCCCGATAGGTGAAATAGTTGGCGACGGCCTGCTGGACGGTGCCCGCGTCGCCGGGCGCGACACGCTCGGCCGGAAGACGGACTACCAGCCGGAGCGGCCGGGCCAGCGGATATTCGTCGACCGACCCGACGATGTATTTCTCCGCCTCGCGGTCGAGCTCCTTGTCGTGGAAGGGCGACGGATCGAAGGAGTTGAAGAGCTGCTGAAGCGAGGACAGCCGGATCTCGATGGCCGCGACGCCGGCATCGGCGGCCCGAGGCGGAACGGCACTTGCTCGGGAAGAACCAGTCATCATTGTCGAGTCTGGACCAGCCGGGGGGCTCGCGGCTTGATCTCGATCAAACCGATGGCGCACCCGAACCTAGACTCGGCGCAACGCGATCTGCGCCAGAAGGCGACGGACATCCTCTGCCTGGCAAAGCTCGGTTCCCGCATTGAGCGTCGCGGCCGTGCCGGCGGCGACACCGTGCCGGAAGGCCGTCTCGATCGGATCGCAAGCGGCGAGGCTCAAGGAGAGCGCGCCGACGAAGCTGTCGCCGGCGCCGATCACGCTGGCGGGCTTGAGCCGGATGCCGTCGGCGCGAACGGCGATGTCGGCGCCGATTAGGAGCGCGCCGTCGGCGCCGAGCGTCAGAGCGATGTAGTCGACCTTGCCGCCGGCGATGAGCGCTCTGCCCTCCGCGATCCAACCGGCTTCGTCCACGACCTTCCGGCCGATCAGTTCCTGGAACTCGCGCAGGTTCGGCTTGATGAGATGCACGCCGCTCGCCACCGCCGCTCGCAGGGCAGGGCCGGCGCAGTCGACGACCGCTCGCGCGCCGATCTCCTTCGCGATCGAGCCCAGCCGTCCATAGAAATCCTCGGGGACGCCGTGAGGGAGGCTGCCGCTCCCGACAAGGATGCGTGGATGTCGCCCGGCCTTCCGCGCCTTCTCGAGACAGGCCTGCCAGGTTTCAGCCTGCAGGTCCGGGCCGGGAAGAACGAACTGGTACTGGCTCTCGCCGGTCCGGTCGAAAACCGTGAAGTCCTGGCGGGTCTCGCCATCGAACGGGATCGCTTCAGTCCGGACACCCTGTCCGGCAAGCAGGCGGAGCAGCATCTCGCCCGACGATCCGCCGGCCGGAAGCACGGCGAGGGGGTTCCCGCCCAGGCGCTTCACCACGCGCGCGACGTTCACGCCGCCGCCGCCCGCATCGTATCGGGGGGCGGCGCAACGGAGCTTGGTGAACGGCATCAGCTTCTCGGTCGACGTGAAGACGTCAACCGACGGATTGGGCGTGACGGTCAGGACGTCCATGGCACCGGCCTCTGCTTCGCCCGGACTAGAACGTCCCGACCGGTTGGAAGGTGGCCATGGGGACGACGACCATGTGGCTGAGGACCTCCTGGACGCCGGGCACGTTCTCGGCGACGACGCGCATCGCCCGGACTTCCTCCTCGCTGAGGGCATGTCCCCAGAGGTGCACCACGCCGTGCTCGACCAGGACCCGCGCCGGCGTGACGGACAGCCACTCCTGGCGACCAAGCGCATCCAGAACCGCCTGCCGGATCGCCGCGTCGTCACGCGACGGCGCGGTGTCGCTGCCCTTGGCGACCGCGAGCCCGCGCAGCAGGTCCGCGCGGCTGACGATTCCGACCAGGTGGCCGTCGCGCAGCACCGGCACGCGCTTGATGTGCCTGGTTTCGAGGATTTCGGCGATCTCGGCCAGAGAGGCGTCCTCGGTGACGGTCGCGACCCCCGACGTCATGACGTTGCGCACGTGGCGGCCTCGGAACTTCTCGAAGTCGTGGGCGCGCTCGGCGTTCGAGGCGATGAGCTCGAGCCACCAGGAACGATGCCGCTCGGTGCCGGTTTCGGCGCGGCGCTGCAGGTCGCCTTCGCTCACCATGCCGACGAGCTTGCCGCTGAAGTCGACGACCGGCAGGGCGCTGACGCGGTGGCGCAGCATCGCCTGTGCGACGTCGCTGATCAGAGCCTCCGGAGTCGTGGTGACGACCGCGGTCGTCATGATGTCGGCGGCACGCATGTGGAACTCTCCGCTTGGATTGATCTCAAGCCCAGTGTGCGCGGCCTCGCCGGGTCCGCCCTTGATCTGGATCAGCCCCGCGGCGCGGCGGGATCAGCGCCTCCCAGCGCCTGGCGCAGGGTTCGCACCAGCTGGTCGCGCTCGCGGTCGCTCGACGCGGCCTCGAGCCGCCGGTTGATGTCGAGGATGAGCCGCGACATCTCGTTGTGCCAGTCGAGGTTCTCGACCGCTTCCGGCTGAAGCCGGCGCTGCACGCCTTCGAGCAGCCGCGGCGAGGCGCCGCCGAGCTCGAAGCGCTGGTCGAGCTCCGGCACGAGGCAGACGGGATCTTCGCCGAGCCGGTCGGCGACGCGCTTCTGCAGCGCATCGAGGGCGCTGCGCTCGCCGTGGCCGAGGAAGATGCCGCGCCAGATCGGCCCGCGGCGGGTGATCCAGTCGAGCAGCTCGGGGCCGTCGGCGTGGCCCGAGTAGTCGTCGAGCTGACGGATCCGCGCGGCGACCTTGACCTCCTCGCCCTGGATGCGGACCGCCGACGCACCGTCGGCGAGGAAACGTCCCAGGGTTCCGCGCGCCTGGAATCCGGTGAGGAGCACGGTCGCATCCCGCCGCCAGAGCCAATGCTTGAGATGATGGCGGATGCGTCCCGCCTCGCACATGCCGCTACCGGCGACGATGACGTGGAATCCGGAGAAGCGCGCGATCCGCTTGCTCTCCTCCACCGTCTCCGTCGCGTGCAGGTGCGGGGAGTCCAGCAACCGGTCGATATCGAAATCGCCTTCAAGACTCGATGCGTGCTGCCGGAACACCTCGGTTGCCCGGATCGCGAGCGGCGAGTCCAGGAACACCGGCGCGGCCGGCACTTCGTGCTTGTCCATCAGGTCGAGCAGCTCGACAAGCAGCTCCTGCGTCCGCTCCACGGCGAACGCCGGGATCAGGAGCGCGCCGCCGGCAGACCGCGCGGCACGGAGCTCGTCCGCCAGCCGCTTGCGGCGCTCCTTCGGACGCACGTCCGGGCGGTCGGTGTCGCCGTAGGTCGACTCCGAGACGACGTAGTCGATTCCGGAGGGCGCGTCGGGATCGGGCTGGAACAGCTTGCCGTTCGGGCCGATGTCGCCGGAGGCGAGCACCGTCAGCGGCCGTCCTCCGGCTGCCGGCTCGAACTCGAGCTCGATCGACGCCGATCCGAGAAGATGTCCGGCATTCCAGTAGCGTGCGCGCACGCCCGGCGCGGCCGTGAACCATGTCTCGTAGTCGACCGGCCTGAACGCATTCAGCGAGGCGATCGCATCGGCCTTCGTGTAGATCGGCGAAACCGGCGCGCGGCCGCGGGCCGCGTTCCTCTGGTTCAGCGCGGCGACCTCACTCTCCTGGATGTAGCCGGCATCCGGCAGGAGATAGGAGCAGAGATCGATGGTGCCGCGGGTCGCCAGGATGCGACCCCGGAAGTCGCTGGTGACGAGCTTGGGCACAAGGCCGCTGTGGTCGATATGCGCATGGGTCAGGAGCACGGCGTCGATCTCGGCCGGATCGAACGCGAAGGCGCCGTAGTTCAGCGACTTCAGCGTCTTCGATCCCTGGAACATCCCGCAATCGACCAGCACCTTGGCCCGCTGTGTCCTGAACAGCAGGCACGAGCCGGTGACGGTATGGGCGCCGCCGCAGAACTGCAGCGTGATGGAATGCGTAGGAGTCGTGGACATGATCTTCCCGATGGTGCGCGTGTCTGAGCCTGTTCGTTCTTCTTTCTGCCGTCTGGGCCGATGCCGGGGATTGATCCACGTCAATCCCTTGTCGCGCGACCTGCGCTAGCTGTTCTCCCCTGCGTCATGCCTCAGCCGGAGGAAGAAATGTCCAAGCATGTCGAGATCTGGTACCTCATCGCCGACGGCGCCCACGCGCGCATCGTCCGGCGCGACGCCGAGACCGGCGGCTATCATCAGGTGAGCCGTTCGGAGTCGCGGCTGGCCAGGCTCAAGACCTCGCAGATCATGTCGGATCGTGCCGGGCGCGTCGGCGAGAGCGCGTCGTCGGCGCGGCACGCGGCCGAAGCGAAGCACGACCCGCACCGGCAGGCCAAGCTCGCCTTCGCGCACAAGACCGCCGCCGACATCAACGAAGCCTCGCGTGCGTCGGAGTTCGACGAGCTGGTGCTGGTGGCGCCGGCGCGGGTTCTCGGCGAGATCCGGAGCCATCTCGACACCCAGACCAGCAAGCGGGTCGTCGGCGAGCTTGCGAAGGACCTGACGCCGGTTCCCGACGGCGACCTCGGCAAGCATCTCGATACGCTGGCCCACCGCATCGAGCGTGGCCTCGCGGCGCGATAGCGCGGCGCTCACGCTTCCGTGCACGTGGCCCGATCCGCTGTTGACCTACATCAACGAAGCGGATCGCCGCCGGCCATACGCTGACCGCACTATCTGTTTCGGAGGTTCCGCATGCTTCGCTCATTCGTGAGGGTGTTCGCTCTGGCATTGCCGGTCATCGGGCTCGGCGCCTGCACCACGCTCAGCCAGGACGACCGCGCCCTGCTGGAAAGCGTCCGCCAGACCTCGATCGAGGCGAAGGCCGCGGCCGACCGCGCCGCCGATGCCGCCAAGAGCGCAAGCGAGGCCGCCGCGCGAGCCTCGGCCACGGCCGGCCAGAGCGCCGACGCCGCCCGTTCTGCGTCGAGCGCAGCCTCGAGTGCCGCCGACAACGCCAAGGCGGCCGCCGAGCGCGCTGATCGCATGTTCCGGCGCACCCAGCGCAAGACGACGCCGTGACCGACACGGGCTGCCGCCGGGATTCCTTTCGGCGTCAGCCTGAAATCCCAGCCTCGACCTCGGAGTCGGAAGGCATGGAGCTGATGCAGGCAATCAAGGGGCGCCGGTCCGTCAGGGCCTATACCGACGAGCCGGTCTCCCGCGCGGAGATCCTGAGCCTTATCGAGGCGGCCGCCGCATCGCCGAGCGCGATGAACCTGCAGCCCTGGTCGTTCGTGGTCGTGGAGGGAAAAGAGCGGCTGGAGAGGATGTCCGCCCTCGCGAAGCGCGCCCTTCTGTCCCTGCCGACGACGGATGCGTCTCATCGGACGGTGCTCCAGGACCCTTCGCACAACATCTTCTACGGTGCGCCCTGCCTCATCATCGTCTGCGCCAGGCCGCCGTCGCGCCAGGCCGCGGAGGATTGCTGCTTGGCCGCGCACGGCCTGATGCTGGCCGCCTACAGCCGCGGCTGGGGGACCTGCTGGATCGGCACCGCCAGACCGTGGCTCGAACTGCCGCAGACGCGGTCGCTTCTGGGCCTGCTGCCTGATCAGGTCCCGGTGGCGCCGGTCATCGTCGGCAAGCCCGCGTCCGTCTCGCCGCCGACGACACGGCACAAGCCGGTCGTGCTCTGGCCAGCCGTCTAGAGGCTATCGGTCGCGGCCCGATCTCAGGATCGGGAACGGAATGCCGAGGTGCTCGCGGGCCACGCGCCTGAGAGTTCTCCAGTCGAGATCGTCCGCCATCGCGCCGGCGGCTTCCATGACCAGCATTTCCAGATCCGGGAGGTCCACGGGCTCGGCTCGGCCGTGAGCCTCGATCTCGTCGGCCTGCGCCAGTGTCGGATGCACCTCAAGCAGAAGTCCCTCCTCCGACCAGCCCAACTTGACCGGCTGATCGAAGATGTGCACCTCCGTCCCGATCGCGACCTGCGGGAACAGCGCCGCGATGTCGTCCGGGTACAGCCGGAAGCAGCCGTGGCTGACACGCCGCCCGACGCCGTAAAGGTTGTTGGTCCCGTGGATCGCCGTGCTCGTCCAGCTGAGATCGAGCGCGAAGGCCCCGAGCGGATTGTCCGGGCCCGGAGGCACCGACAGCGGCAGCTCCGGCGCTTCGGCCCTGACCGATGCCGGCGGTACCCAGACCGGGTCCTTGCGCTTGCGGATCACGCGGCCGAGGCCGACGTCGATCGCGACCCCGTCCGCCGCGATGCCGATCGGATAGGTCTGGACGGCGCCCGCGGTCGGAAAGAAATAGAGGCGCTGGTCGGCGAGATTGATGACGATCCCGCGCCGAGGCGCTGCCGGCAGCAGATGGGCGCAGGGCAGAGAGATGACGGTCCCGGTGCCGGGAAGCCAGGGATCCACGCCGGGATTGGCCGCGACGATCTCGACGAAGCCCAGACCATGCTGCATCGCAAGGTCGAGCAGCGTGTCCTCGGCCCTCGCGGCCCAGACCGCGAAGCGGCCGACCACATCGTTGCGCATCTGGGCATGGACGCGCTGCACCCCCAAAACGCTCAGGATCGCCCCGCCAGCCGCGATTCGGCAAAGACGTCGGATACCGTCTCTTCGATTGATAAATGCGCGGGTCATGGACTTGGATCGACTCCGGAGCGATGATGCTCGCCGGAGCGACGAGGGAACTTGATCCACCTCAACCCGCAGCGCCTCGCCGCTTCCGTTTCGGGCGCCGGTTAAAAATAATTCAAACTCGCGATAACATGCTGGGTCGACCAAGGCCTGGGACCTACAACGTTAGGATCGTTCCATGATCAGGATCGGGTCCGACGATCGCCGAGACGTTGAAAGTGCTCAGCTCGACGCGCTGCTGACGACCGCCGTCGATGGCATCATCGTCATCGACGCCGAAGGGATCGTGCAGGTCTACAACCCGGCGTGTGCGCGCCTGTTCGGCTATCCGGCGGCGGAGGTGATCGGCCAGAACATCCGCATGCTGATGCCGTCGCCCTATCACGAGGAGCACGACCGCTACATCGCGGCCTATCGTTCCACCGGGCAGCCCCGGATCATCGGCATGGGGCGGGAGGTCACGGGGCGGCGGAAGGACGGCTCGGTCTTTCCGATGTACCTCTCGGTCGGAGAAGGGCATCAGGGCGGCCAGAGCATCTTCGTCGGAATCATCCACGATCTCACGCGGCAGAAGGAATTCGAGCAGGATCGCGACCGGCTGGCCGCCATCGTCGAGTCCTCGCACGACGTCATCATCGGCAAGGACCTGCGCGGCATCGTCACGGCCTGGAACCGGGGCGCCGAGCTGACCTACGGCTACACCGCTGCAGAAATGATCGGCCGGCCGATCTCCGATCTTTCCCCGGCCGAACGGAAGGGCGAGGTCGACGACCTCATCCGGCGCGTGTGCCGGGGCGAAGTCATCGCTCAATACGATACACAGCGCGTGACCAAGGACGGCCGCGTCCTCGACATGTCGCTGACCCTCTCGCCGATCCGCACCGACAAGGGCGAGGTCGTCGGGATCTCGACGATCGGACGCGACACGACCGACCTGCGTCAGGCGGAAGGCCGGGTTCGCGAGCTGACGGGCGAGATGCAGCACATCGCCCGCTTGAGCGCGATGGGGCAGCTCGCCTCCTCGCTGGCGCACGAGCTCAACCAGCCGCTGACCGCGGTGGCCAACTACAGCGACGCGACCCGTCACATGATGACGACCTCGAACCCGCCCGTGGACCGCGTCGTCGACTTCCTGGGAAAGATCGCGGCTCAGGCGGAGAGAGCGGGACAGATCATCCGGCGCCTGCGAAGCTACGTCGAGAAGACGGAGGTCGAGCGTGCCCCGGAATCGCTCTCCATGGTCGTGGAAGAGGCAGCCGCCCTCGCAACGGTCGGCGCGAAACTCGACGGTGTCTCGATCAGCTACGACCTTGCGCCTGACCTGACGCCTATCAGCATGGACAAGATCCAGATCCAGCAGGTGGTCGTGAACCTGGTGCGCAATGCCATCGAGGCGATGAGCGGCGTCGAGCGGCGGGAGCTCGCGATCCGGACCAGCGGCGCCGACGACCGGCAGGAGGTGGCGATCGCCGATACCGGACCGGGCCTTTCGCCCGAGATCGTCGAGAACCTGTTCAAGCCCTTCACTACGACAAAGAAGACCGGCATGGGGATCGGCCTCTCGATCAGCCAGTCGATCGTCAGCGAGCACGGCGGACGCATCTGGGCGGAACCGAATCCGGGCGGCGGGACGGTATTCCGCTTCCTGCTGCCGGCCGGTTGAGCGGAGCCGCCGCGTGGCCGGAACGATCTACGTCGTCGACGACGACGAAGCAGTTAGGGAATCCCTGCAGGCCCTGCTCGAATCCCGAGGCTTCAGCGTCTCGACCTACAACTCCGCCGAGGCGTTTCTCGGCGCCTATCGTCCGGGGGCCCGGGCCTGCGCGGTGGTCGACCTCAGGATGCCGGGCATGGACGGCCTGCAGCTGATCGAGCGGCTGAAGGGCGATGCGGCGAGCCTTCCCGTCATCATGGTGACCGGGCACGGGGACGTACCGCTGGCGGTCCGCGCCATGAAGGCGGGCGCGGCCGACTTCGTCGAAAAGCCCTACGGCAACGAGGTCATCCTCGCGGCGGTGTCGCGGGCCCTCGAGCAGACCAGGGCCAGCTCGGGCGAAGACATGGTCCGCGACGCCGGCAACGCGGCCAAGATCGCGGCACTCACGCCGCGCGAGCGCGAGGTGCTCGAGCAACTTGTGATTGGCCACCCCAACAAGATCATTGCCTTCGAGCTCAAGATCAGCCCCCGCACGGTCGAGATCCACCGCGCGAACCTGATGAAGAAGATGGACGCGGACAGCCTGTCCCATCTGGTCCGCATGGCGCTGGCGGCCGGCGTGATCGCGCGCTAGCGGACGCTAGGTAATTTCCCTTAATGGGCATTCATCTGGATTTCGCCATATAGAAAGACGCCGGCTCCGCTCGCATGAGACCATTTCGGAGCCGAGGAGTTAGGCTGGAATGACGACTGTCGCGCGCACCATTCACATCGTCGACGACGACGATATGGTGAGGGATTCCCTGAAGGCCCTGCTGGAATCGCGCGGTTTTGCGGTCTCCGACTATGCCTCGGCGGCCGAGTTCCTGGCGCGCGACCAGGACGCGGCCGGAGAATGCGTCATTCTCGACAATCACATGCCGCAGATGACCGGCATCGAGCTCATGCAGAAGCTGCGCGAGCGCGGCGACAAGGTCTTCGTCATCATGGTGACCGGCCGCTGGGATGCGGCGTCCCGCGCCCAGGCGGATGCGCTGGGCGTCCAGGCGTTTCTCGAGAAGCCGCTCTTCGGCGCGCGCCTGTTCACCGAGATCGAAAGGGCGATGCTTCAGCTCGCCTCCTGAACGCCACCGCGTCCTACGTAGTATCCCTTAAGTACAATCCCGAAATTTCTCGGAAGGCGTGACGCCGGTAGCTTTCCTCCAACGCGACGATGTCGCTGCAGGAGGGAAAAATGACCGCAGTTGCTACCCAGGCGTTCCCGGCCATCCGCACCCAGATCCCCCCGCGGAAGGCCACGTCGACCCAGCTTCCCCGGCTCGCCCCGACGGCCGGTGCCGATGCGGGCGCCGCCTCGCTCGACCGGCTCGGAACGCTCCACGTGATGCCGCGCGGCAAGACGATCGTCGAGCAGGGAGATTCTGCCGAGCACGTCTACAAGGTGGTCAGCGGCGCGCTCCGGATGGTCCGCCTGCTCCCCGACGGCCGCCGCTCCGTCATCGACTTCCTGCTGCCCGGCGACTTCTTCGGCCTCGCGGAAGACGGCACCTACAGCCACTCGCTCGAAGTTCTGTCCGACACGAGCTTCGTCCGGTACCCGAAGCAGCAGCTGAAGGAGCTTCTCGAGGAAGATCCCCGCGCCGGCCGCCGCTTCTTCAACCTGATGTGCGGCCAGCTGTCGGCAGCGCAGGAGCGCCTGCTGACCCTCTGCCGCAAGAGCGCCGTCGAACGCATCGCCTCCTTCCTCCTGGCCATGACCGAGCGCACGCGCTCGCCGAAGACGGTCGACGCCAACACGATCAAGCTGCCGATGTGTCGCGCGGACATTGCCGACTATCTCGGCCTCACCATCGAGACCGTCAGCCGCATCCTCACGCAGCTTCGCGAGAGCCACGTCATCGACATCCCGACCGCGAGCCAGATCGTCGTCCGCGATCGCAACAAGCTGGTGACGATCGGCAGCGGCGTCGCCTGAGCGATCCCGTGCCCCCGGGCTCCTTGAGCTAGATCAAGGAGATCCCGGCAGCGGCGAGCCATTCTTCTCTTCTCCGGAATCCGGGCGCTTCTGCGCCGAGAGGTACCCATGAAGAGAATCCTGGTCGGTGTCGACGGCTCGGCCCATGCCGATCGCGCGATCTGCGTCGCCGCGAAGATCGCGAAGGCGAGCGGCGCCGATCTCACCCTGCTGGCGGTGCAGAGCCTGCCCCAGGCTCTCGACTCGGGTGAGCGCGCCTCCTTCGAGGATGCGCACGACTCCCTCGTCGATCTGCGCCCGCCCTTCCTGAAGCGTGCCCGGGAGAAAGCCGCGCTCGCCGGTGCTCCCGGCGTCGAGACGGCCGCTGCCGTCGGCGACCCGGCGGAAGAGATCGTGAATGCCGCGAAGCGCCGTCACGCCGACATCATCGTCGTCGGTCGGCGCGGCAGGGGGCGCGTGACCTCGCTGATGTTCGGCAGCGTGTCGCAGAAGACCATCCATCTGGCGGGCTGCCCCGTTATGATCGTTCCCTGAGCGCTTCCGCGACCGCGCCGAATCCGGCTCAGGACGTGCCCAGCGGCAGCACGGCGTGGACCGTCCCGCTCCGCACGTCGGGCGGGCTCAGCTTGAATCCGAGATCGCGCGCCAGCGAGAGCATCGCTGCGTTTTCGGCGAGGATATCGCCGACGAGCGCCCCGATGCGCCGATGCTGCGCGTGCTCGATCAGGCGGCGCATCAGGAGGGTTCCGATGCCACGCGACTTGAGCTTGCTGCCGACCGTCACCGCGAACTCCGCCTGGCGGTTGTCGGGATCGGCCGCGAGGCGCGACACGCCGAGGATCTCGCCCGCCGCTTCGAGCACGAACGCCATCTGGCGGTCGTAGTCGATCTGGGTCAGTCGCACGAGCATCTCCTTGGAGAGCGTGCGGATCGCGCCGAAGAAGCGAAGGCGCGCATCCTCCGGCGCAAGCCCTTCGACGAAGCGGAGGATGGCCGGCGCGTCTTCGGGCCGCACCGGGCGCATCAGCACCGGTCCCATGCCCTGGATCTCGACGGTCTGCTCGAACTCCTTTGGATAAGGCACGATCGACAGGCGTGACCCGCGCAGGGCCCCTGCCGGCATCGGCGCGACGCGCATGCGGGCGTCGACCACGATCGCCCCGGTCTCGTCCACGAGCAGCGGGTTGAGGTCGATCTCGACGACCTCGTCGAGATCGCAGACCAGCTGCGACAGACGAACCAGGGTGCCGGCGACCGCATCGAGATCGGCGGCCGGGCGGTTGCGATACCCCACGAGCAGGCGATGGATCCGGGTGCGCGCCATCAACTCGTGCGCGAGGCTCATGTTGAGCGGCGGCAGCGCCAGCGCCCGGTCGGCGATGACCTCGACGCCGGTACCGCCATGACCGAACAGCAGGAACGGCCCGAACTGGCGGTCCACGGCCATGCCGAGGATCACCTCATGGGCATGCGGCCGGCGGACCATCTCCTGGACGATGAACCCCGTCACGCGGCGGTTGGGCACGGCCTCCTCGACGCGCCGAAGCATCGCGATCGCCGCGGCGCGGACATCATCCGGGGACGCGAGATCCAGTACGACGCCGCCGACATCGGATTTGTGCGTGATGTCGGGCGACGAGACCTTGAGCGCGAAAGGTCCGCCGAGCATCGACGCGCAACGCGCGGCATCGTCCGGATCCGCGGCGAGAAGCGAGCGTGCGGCGGGAATGTCGTAGCAGGCGAACAGCCGGCTGATCTCGGCCTCGTTGAGCCATGCTCTTCCGCCGGCGACGGCTTCCCCGACGATCCGCCGGGCTTCCCCCGTCCGCGCCTCGGGCTCGCGCGGCCCCGCGGCCGGGACTTCCATCAGCTGCGCCTGGTTCCGGCGGTACCTGACCAGATGCATGAAGCCCCTGATCGCCGCGTCGGGCGTGTCGTAGGTCGGAATCCCGACCGACGCGAACACGCGTCGCGCATCGACCGCCGCGGTGCTGCCGAGCCAGCTCGTCAGGATCACGCGACGGCCTTCTGAGGCCACAGCCGCGACGGCGCGGGCCGCGTCGACCCCCGACCCGATCGCGGTCGGGCAGTTCAGCACCAGGGTAGCATCGACCTCGGGCGCGTCCTTGAGGATCCGCAGCGCGTCGGCGTAACGACCCGCCGGCGCGTCGCCGATGATGTCGACCGGATTCGCCCGCGGCCAGGTCGGCGGCAGGACCTTGTCCAGCGCGGCGACCGTCGCCGGCGAAAGCTCGGCCAGGCGACCGTCGAGGTCGAGCAGCGCGTCGGTCGCGAGCACGCCGGCGCCGCCGCCGTTGGTCAGGATCGCCAGCCTGTCGCCCGAGACCGGCAGCGAGGTCGCGAGCGTGCCGGCGGCGTCGAACAGCTCGCTGAGGCTCTGGACGCGCAGCATGCCGGCGCGGCGGAACGCGGTGTCGTAGACGCCGTCGGCCCCCGCCATCGCGCCGGTATGCGACGCCGCCGCGCGCGCCGCGGCGTCGTGGCGCCCGGCCTTGATCACGATCAGCGGTTTCAGGCGGGCGGCGGCGCGGGCCGCCGACATGAACTTCCGGCTGTTGGTGATGGCCTCGACGTAGAGGAGGATCGAGCTCGTCGCCGTGTCATTGGCGAGGAAGTCGAGCATGTCGCCGAAGTCGACGTCGGCCATGTCGCCGAGCGAGGCCAGGTACGAGAAGCCGATGCCGCGGTCGGAGGCCCAGTCGAGCACGGTCGTGGCCATGGCACCGGACTGGGTGACGAAGGCGACGTTGCCCTTGCGCGCGCCGATATGCGCGAAGGTCGCGTTGAGCCCGACCGCGGTCGACATGACGCCGACGCAGTTGGGGCCGATGACGCGGAGCAGGCCCGGACGCGCCGCGTCGAGAATCGCCTGTTCGAGCCGGCGTCCTTCGGCGCTGCCGAGCTCCTTGAATCCGGCGGTGACGACGACCGCGCCCCGGGTGCCGCGCCGCGCGAGTTCCGCAACCAGTCCCGGCACGGTCGCGGGCGGCGTACAGATGACGGCGAGATCCGGCGCCTCGGGAAGCCGCGAGACGTCCCGATAGACCGGAAGCCCCGCGACCTCGGCGTGCCTTGGATTGACCGCGTGGATCGGGCCGGAAAACCCGCCGGCCAGCAGGTTCCGGGTCAGGACGAGGCCGACCGAGCCGGGGCGCGGGCTCGCGCCGATGACGGCCACCGATCGCGGCTTGAAGAGGGCGTCTAGATTGCGAATGGACATGCGGTTCAGCCAGGATTCAGAGCAGTGCGGGCGGCCGCGCATGATGATGCGCCGGCACGGTGCTGGGCTTGACCCAAATCAAGCCTGCCTGATGCCGGCATGCCCGGCCCCGATCGGATCATCGCTTGACGCAGATCAAGGATCGGAAGCGAAATCGCAGGCCTCCTTACGCCACATCCGAGGAGGATCGCATGAACATCAAGACACTTCTTGTCGTCGTCTCGTCCGTCCAGGAAGAGGGCCCCTTGAGCATGGCCATCGCGCTGGCCAAGCGTCACTCCGCGCATCTGGCGGCGCTCCATGTCATTCCGCCGCCGCTGGTTCTCTATAGCGGCATGGGCGGCGATATTCCCGCCTCCGTCATCGAGGCGCAGCAGGAAGAGGCCGAAAAGGCGGCCGAGGCGATCCGGGCCAAGGTCGAGGCGACCGCCGCGGCCACCGGCACCGCGATCGAGTGGCGCTGCGAGCGCGGCGACGAAATCGCCAATGCCGCCGTCCACGCCAACTACGCCGACCTCACGGTCTGCAAGCCCGATGTCGCCCGCGATCTGGTGTTCGCGGCGGCCACCCCGGTCCTCGCCGCCACCTCGGGCAAGGGGCAGGCGCCCCGCCGCCCGCTGGTCGCCTGGAACGGAAGCCGAGAGGCCGCCCGTGCCGTCCACGACGCGCTGCCGCTGCTCGCGGCCGCCGAGGCCGTCGACATTCTCGTCGTCGATCCGTCCCAGGACGGCATGGGCATCGACATTGCGCGCAGCCTCGGCCGCCACGGCGTCAAGGCGAACATCCGCGAGCGCCTGTCGCATGGCGCCGATGTCGGCGATCTCCTGCTCGAGGAAGTGCGGACCAGTGGCGCCGACCTTCTCGTGATGGGCGCCTACGGCCATTCCCGCATGCGCGAATGGGTGCTCGGCGGTGCGACCGAAAGCGTCCTGGATCAGGACAAGGTTCCCGCCCTGCTCGCGCATTAGGCACGGGCAAACGGCGCGGCGTGGCGCCCACGGCCCTAAGGGGCCGGAAGGCGCCACGCTGCGTTCATTATAATCGTGTAAAATCAAAGGCTAGCTGTTAACCCGGCCGCGAACTAAGATCGCGGGGCGCGGGGACGCCGGCGCGCTGCCCGCTTTTGCAGCGCTTCGCCGTCTCGCGACCGAAAGGCCGGTGCAGACTGTCACGTCACCTTACTTTCAGCCTCTCCGATCGCCGTCCCGGCAGGAGTCCGGCGTGAGGCTCCGGCTTCGCGTGCCGCAAGTCCGGCTGCCGAGGCGGCTGTCCGTCGGCGTCAAGGTCGCGGGCCTTGCGACCGTCGGCATGATCGCCGTCCTGGCGCTTTCGGCCGGCATCAACATCTACGAGGCGCAGGGCCTGGTCGACCGCCAGCTCGCCGCTGCCCTGAAAGCGGCCGAAGCGAGCTTCGCCTCAAAGGTCGAGGACCAAGCCAAGCGCGCTCTCACCGTCTCGACCCTCGTCGCCGGCATGCCGAGCGTGCAGAAAGCGCTGGCGGCCAAGGACCGCGCCGCGCTCGCTGCAGAGTTCGTGCCCCAGTATGCCGTGCTGCGGGATCGCTTCGACTTCCAGCAGATGCAGTTTCATCTGCCGCCCGCGACTTCCTTCCTCCGCGTCCATCGCCCCGATCGCTTCGGCGACGACCTGAGCGACATCCGCCCCGGCGTCGTCGCCGTCAATTCGACGAAGGCGCCGGTGAGCGGCCTCGAGATCGGACGCGAAGGCCTCGGCCTCCGCGGCATCGTGCCGGTCCTCTCGGCCGGCCAGCACGTCGGCTCGGTCGAGGTCGGGCTCTCGTTCGACGACGTGCTGCTGTCCGCCTTCAAGCGGCAGTCGGGAGTCGAGGTCGCCCTCTACCTGCTCGACGGCGGCGCGTTCACCTTCTTCGCCGCGAACAACCCGGGGCTCTCCGTGCTCGACGTGAACCTGGTCGCCGACGCGATCAAGGGCGCGAAGATCGTGGACAGGATCTTCCTCTCCGGAAAACCGTACGCGATCATCGCGAGCCCGGTCCTCGATTTCTCCAGGCGCGTGATCGGGATCAGCGTCAAGGCGATCGATCGCAGCGACTTCGATGCGACGCTGGACCGGGCCTGGCAGGTCTCCGGCATGCTCGCTGGGATCGTGCTGGTCCTCTCTCTGATCGCGGTGTGGGTCGTCAACCGCACGGTCGGGCGGCCGCTGTCGCGGATGTCCGGCGTGATGCAGCGGCTGTCGATCGGCGATCTGGGATCCAGCTACGAGGAGACCGGGCGGCGCGACGAGATCGGGGACCTCGAGAAGGTACTCGCCCGCTTCCGCAAGACCATCGCGCGCAACAAGGAGATGACGGCCGAGCAGAAGGACCTGATGGCCGAGCAGTCATCGATGCTGACGCGTCTTTCTGAGACGGCGGAACGGGTGACGGAATCGATCGACGCGATCCGGGCGGCGGCGAGCGAGATCAGCCAGGGGAGCAACGACCTTGCGACGCGGACCGAGCGCCAGGCGTCGGCGCTGCAGGAGACGGTTGCGACGATGAGCGAGGTCTCGGGCAACGTCGCGGCCAATGCCGAGAGCTCGGAGCAGGCGAGGAAGCTGGCCGCCGACGCGCTGACCCGCGCCGAGGGCGGCAATACGGCGGTCTCCAGCGTGATCCAGGCGATGTCGGGCATCGAGAGCTCGTCGTCGAAGATCAACGCGATCATCCAGGTGATGGAGGAGATCTCGTTCCAGACCAAGCTGCTGGCACTGAACGCGGCGGTGGAAGCGGCGCGGGCGGGCGAGTCCGGCAAGGGTTTCGCGGTCGTGGCCCAGGAAGTGCGCGCGCTGGCCGACCGTTCGCGCCAGGCTTCCCAGCAGATCCGCGACCTGATCGCCCAGAGCGCCAAGGAAGTGGCGCAGGGCGTCGAGCTCGCGAGCGGTGCCGGCGAGGCCCTGACCAGCATCATCGAGATCGTTCGCGAGGTCGCCGAGATCGCGCCCAAGATCGCATCGGGCAGCCGCGAGCAGGCACGCAGCATCGCCGAGATCAACAAGGCCTTGAACGAGCTCGACGTCGCGACCCAGCAGAATGCAGCCCTGGTCGAGGAGAGCTCCGCCGCAGCAGCCTCCCTCGCCGACCAGGCAGGACAGCTCGTCGACGCCGCGTCGGGATTCAGGACCGGCGAGGCCGGCGCCGCCTAGGCGCCCTTCGCCGTCGTCATCTGCTGGTCGAGCTGCGCCAGGATCCTGGCGCGCGCGGCGGGATCGGCGATGCCGGCGATCTGCTTCTTGAGCTCGACCGACACCACGGCCTCCAGCGCCGGCGCGATCCGCGTGCCCGACAGCGCCACGACGAAGTTCGCGTTGGCGAGCGACGAGGGCCCGGCCTCGACGATCCAGCCGACACCGGCGCGCAAGCCGTTGGGCCCGCCCATCTCCAGCACCGCGGCGGCGCGATGGACCAGCGCTTCTGCCATCGCCGCGCCGCCGAAGACGCCGCTCTCGCGCAGCACGTGCTTGATGAAGTCGCGGAAGCGGTTCTGCTCGACGATCTGGTTGTTGCGGACCAGCGGGTTCGGCCCGCGCAGCTCGGAGCGGACGCGCTCCATCAGGATTTCCTGGCTGGCCGGCAGGCGGCCCGTGGCCATCAGCTTGCAGAGGGCCTCCTCCGCCTTGACGACGTCGGGCGCCTGCCCCTTGCCCGGGCCCTTGAACTTGCCTTCGGCCATGTCGAGCAGCTTGAACAGCGCGTCGATGAGGGTCGGCTGCTGGCCCAGAAGGTCGGCGATCAGCGTGGCGCTGCCGAGGGAGTCGGAGATGAAGTCGTCGAGGAGGCCGATGCTGGCCGCCTCCTTGGTGGCGTCGTGCCATTCGAGCGCCTGCATCAGCTTGCCGTACCAGGAACGGGTCTGGCTCAGCTCGCGGGCGATCATACAGCGGAGCAGGAAGATCAGATCCTCCTTTTGCCGTCTTCGCGGTCCGGAACATGTTCTTCTTGATCATGCCCTGCGCCTTGTCCTTGATGGCGCCGAGCAGTTCCTTGTTCTTGATCGCGTCGATACCGGACTTGGTGAACGTCATCTCCGTCCCCTGGCACAGCCGGCCTGAATGCAAGCGCGCCGCCCCGACCGGCGCACTCGGAAACACATGAGCGACCCGCGCCAGTTCGCCCCCGCGACCCAACGAAACCGCGACCCGATCCTGGACGTGCTGCGCCGAGCACTGCCGCCGTCGGGCCTGGTCCTGGAGATCGCCAGCGGCTCGGGCGAGCACGTCGTCCACTTCGCCGAGGCGCTGCCGAACTTGGCCTTCCAGCCGACCGACCCGACGCCAGCGGCGCTCGCCAGCATCGCCGCCTGGATCGCGGAGACCGACGTCGCCAACGTGCGTCCGCCGGTCCGCCTCGACGTGACCGAGCGCCCCTGGCCGATCGCCGCCGCCGACGCGGTCCTCTGCATCAACATGGTCCACATCTCGCCCTGGGCGGCGACGGTGGCGCTGATCGAAGGCGCCGCGGCGATCCTGCCGGCGGGTGCGCCGCTCTATCTCTACGGCCCCTATTTCCGCCGCGAGGTCGCGACCGCGGAAAGCAACCTCGCCTTCGACCGGAGCCTCCGCGAGCGCAACCCGGCCTGGGGCGTGCGGGACCTGGCCGAGGTCGCCGCGCTCGCGCAGCGGTCAGGGTTCTCCCGCCCGCTTCTGACCGAGATGCCGGCGAACAATCTGAGCCTGGTCTTCCGCCGGTCGGCATGAGCCTCCGCGCCGCCCTCGACGCGCTGCAGCGGGGCGACGCGGCCGGCGCCTCGCGACTGCTCCGCCGCCGGCTGGTCGAAGCGCCGGCCGACGCGGACGCCTGGATCACGCTGGCGGCTCCCCTCGTTGCCGCCGGCCTGCCGAAGGCCGCGCTCGGTCCCGCCGAACGTGCGCTCGCGATCGATCCGGCCTCGACCCTGCTTCGCAACAACGCGATGGCGCTGGCGGATGCGGCCGGCGACAAGCAGCGCCTGCTGCATCATCTGAGATGCACGCTCGAGCGCAGCGACGACGACAATCTCCGCCTCGTGCAGGCCGCGACCGCCGTCGCCGTCGGACGCCTGGACATCGCCGGCGCAAGCTACCGCCGGTCGCTGGCCCGGATGCCGGGCGACGGCACCGTGCTTGGAAATCTCGGCGCCGTGCTGCTGGGCCAGGGCAAGCCGCTCGAGGCGGAACGCTGGCTGACACGCGCCGCGCGGCTTCGGCGCGACGATCCGGTGCTGCAGGTCTCCCTGGTGAAGGCCGCGCATGCCTCGAGCCAACCGATCGCGGCGAGACGCCACGCCCGGTCCGCCATGGCGCTCGCGCCGGGCGATCTCGCGACGCTCCTGCCGTTCGCCGCGCTGGCCGATGCCATCGGCAACGGCGACGCCGCGGCGAGAGGGTATACGCGCGCGCTCGCCGTCGACCGGGATTGCCTGCCGGCGCGCCGCGGCCGGGCGAAAGCGTTCGCCGATGCCTGCCGGTTCGCGCCCGCCGACCGCGACCTGCGCGCGGCGACGGCACTGACGCCGGCCGACGGCGAGATCCTGAGCGACCATGCGACGGCGAGCTTCGGCCTCGGCCGTCGCGACCGCACGATCCGCATCGCACGCCGCCGTTTGGCGATCGGCGCCGACCCTGCGGCGGCGTGGGAGCTGGGCCAGGCGCTGGCGGCACAGGGCGATTACGCGGCCGGCCTGCCCCTGATGGAGAGCCGCTGGCAGCTTACGGACTTCGTCGCCGCGAACGGCCGCGATCTCCCGTGGCCGCGATGGAACGGGCGGATCGAGGCGGGACTTCGATTGCTGCTCTGGTCCGAGCAGGGCTTCGGCGACGCACTGAACTTCGTCCGCTACGCGCCGATCCTCGCCGCACGCGGGCTTCGCGTGACGGTCGAGGCGCCGGCGCCGCTCGCCGATCTCTTCATGAGCCTCGGCGTCGCGATCGTCCGCCGCGGCGAGCGCCTGCCCGACATCGACGTCCAGGCGCCGGTGATGAGCCTTCCCCATCTCTGCGGCACACGTGTCGAAACGATCCCGGCCGAGGTTCCCTATCTGGCGGCTCCTGCGGCGCGTCGCACGCGCTGGGCGGATCGGATCGCGGCACTGCCCGCGCCCCGGATCGGCCTCTGCTGGCAAGGCAATCCGACCTTCCGGCGCGACCTCGAGCGCTCGCCGGGGTTCGATGCGGTGCGCCCGCTTCTCGATCGCCGCCCCTTCGTCGGTCTCGTGCGCGACGCGGCGCCGGCGCATCGCCATCCGAACCTGACGAACCTCGGGCCGGACTTCGCCGACTTCGCGGACACCGCCGCCTGCCTCGAAGGCCTCGACCTCGTCGTCACGTCCGACACCGCGCTTGCCCATCTCGCGGGCGCGCTCGGGCGGCCGACCTTCCTTCTTCTGCATCACGCGCCGGACTGGCGCTGGCACGAGCAGGGCGCGGCGAGCCCCTGGTATCCGCCGATGCGTCTCTTCCGCCAGCCCGTGGCCGAGGACTGGGCCAGCGTCGTCGCGGAGGTCGAGGTTGCCCTCGATCGATTTTGCGGCTAACCGGCCCGGGCCGCGAAAGCCGGATCTCCACTTCGTTTAGCGGCGCCTATAGCGTTAATGAATGAATGCTTGGCGTAATTCTGGAAAATTGTTTTTATTTTCAAGGTGTTTTCCCCAAATCTTCGAGGCAAAGTAACCGAGTACCCCGCGCCAGCCGGGGTGTCGGCGTAGATAGACGCCGGGTTGGGGATAGGCCGCAGAACGTGGCCGAAGGGGGAAATACGTGTTTCTTTTCCGCCAGAAGACGTACGAGATCCAGGCATCTCGCAAAGGCCGCTGGACGATCGAGCAGACGTCCAACGATCCGGCCGAGGCCGAGGTCGCCGCCAAGGCCCTCCTCAACAAGCTCAAGGACATCGAGGCGATTCGCGTGGTGCTCGACAGCGCCAGCGAGAAGGTCCTGTTCGAGCAGAAGAAGCCCCAGACCAAGCAGCCGCTCGTCGTGCCGCAGATCGAGGAGGCGCCGGTCTGCGCCGCGCCCGACGATCTCTACGGGCCGCAGAGCCGCAAGATCGTGAACCGCCTCTTCCGCCAATATCTCGACAAGGCGCTGCTGACGCCGACCGAGATCATGCACAACGGCCGCGAGATGAAGCGCGTGATGGACTTCGAGTCCATCGTGCAGACCGCGATCGACCGCGTCGCCCGCGTACAGAAGGGGGCGGAGGGACAGGACGCCAAGAAGCGCGGCGACGCGCTCTGGAGCATGGTCAACGGCATCAGCAAGCGCGCCAACGAGGCCGACAAGCTGAAGCTGCCGAACATCCGCGAGGTCGGCTTCGACGAGGCGGTGAAATTCGTGATGAAGACGGCAAAGCCGGAGGAGCTCAAGTTCCTGCTCCGCACCGTCTTCACCCGGGAGCTGACCCAGACCCGCTCCTGGTACGGCAAGCTCACCCAGGTTCTGGAGTGGAGCAACACGTCGAAAGAGTCCGCCGGACTCATGCTGCTCGACGACTTCGTCTCCGACACGCTCGCCAGCGGCTCGATGATCGCCGACATCCTGGGCACGCCGCCGAACCTCGCTGCCGCGCTGCTCAAGCTGATCGACATCGCCGACGGCGAGTACAAGCCCGGCAAGGGCCAGTCGCCCGAGATGGCGGGTCTCGAAGAGATGCTGTGCAAGCTGATGAAGACCGGGCGTCTTCCGGCGAGCCGCGACTTCCTGCTTGAGCGCGTACGCTCGGAGCTGCGTACCACGAACCCGCTGTCGAAGAACGACACCGGCGCCGAGATCGAGCGCTTCTGCGAGATCATCGACCGCGTGCTGCTCGACACGGGTGTAGCCGGCGGCATCGGCATGGCGGAAGCGCTGGTGTCGCGTGCGACCGTGATCCTCAACATCGGCGGCGCCGTCGGCCAGCGCGAAGGCGTGGTCTGGGTGCTCCGCCGCGGCCCCTCGCCGCTCGCCAACGCGCATTACCTCGTCGCGATCCTCAACAGCCGCATCGCGGCCACGCTCGAGGACGTGCCGGCGACGCATCTGGAATCCCTGATCGGCGGCATCACCGACGTGGCCCAGCTGGTCGGCGGCCCCGGCAGCCCGATGGACCACATGCGCGCAGTGACCAGCCTCTACCGCGCGGTCGAGGGCTGCGTCGGCCTGCCGCCGGAATCCGCGCAGGCGATCACCCGGCAGCTCGACGCCCTGCTCTTCGAGTACGTGGTGAAGGGCAAGATCGTCGAGCAGATGGACAACCCCGCCTGGAAGCTGCACACCCGCGCCTTCCTCTTGATGCAGATGTGCATGCCAGACGTGCTGCCGGACGGCAAGGCAGTCTCGGTCGCCCGCAAGGCGGTGGTGAACCATCTCCGCCGCCCGAACTTCGAGGTCGAGCTGATCGCCGGCACATCCGACCCGAACGAGCAGAAGAAGATCATCCTGCAGTGCCATCACCTTATGAAGGCCGGCGGATTCAAGTAAGCTAGAGGGATGGAAACATCCCTCCTCCCTGACGGCTGCGCCTATGTCGACGGCCGCTACATGCCGATCGCCGAGGCGGCGATCCCCGTCACCGACTTCGGCTACCGCCGCTCCGACGTCACCTACGACGTCGTCAGCGTCTGGGGCGGGGCGTTCTTCCGCCTCGACGACCACATCAGACGCTTCCGAGCCTCGATGAAGTCGATCCGGCTCGACCCGCCGGAATCCGACGACGAGATCCGCAAGGTGCTGACCGAATGCGTGCGGCGCACCGGACTCCGCGAGGCCTATGTCGCGATGGACTGCCTGCGGGGTAAGCCGAAGCCGGGGCTGCCTCGGCATCCGGTTAACTGCCGCAACTACATCGTCGCCTTCGCGATCCCCTGGGTGTGGGTGATGTCGCCCGAGATGCAGGCCAGAGGCGCGCATCTGATCGTCGCGAAGACCCCGCGCATCGCCGATGAGTCCGTCGATCCCAAGGTGAAGAACTTCCACTGGGGCGACCTCACGCGCGGCCTGTTCGAGGCGCACGACCAGGGCGCCGACAACTGCGTGCTCTCGGACGGAAAGGGCTTCGTCACCGAAGGGCCGGGCTACAACGTCTTCAGCATCACCGGCGGGGCGGTCGCGACATCCGACCACGGATCGCTCGAAGGCATCACGCGGCTGTCGGTGAAGGAGCTCTGCGCCGAGCTCGGTATCCCCTTCCAGATCCGGAAGCTGCCGGTGGACGAGCTCAAGGATGCCGACGAGATCTTCCTCGCCACTACCGCCGGCGGCATCATGCCGGCCTCTCGCATCGACGGCCGCATCATGGGCAACGACCGGCCCGGCCCGATCTCATCGCGCTTGCGCGAGACCTTCTGGAAGAAGCGCGCCGAAGGCTGGCACGCGACGCCGATCGCCTACTGAGCCGTCATCAGGAACGCGCGGATCCGATCGACCGCGCGCATGGTCAGCATGATGCGGGCCTCGTCCATCGGCATCGCCTGGGAAGAGAACTTGGCGACGACGATCTCGTTCTCGCGGTCGACGAAGAGGTTCTGGCCGTTGACGCCGAGGCCGAACAGCATCGGTGAAGGCCCGTGCAGCACGTACCACTTCGAGCGGTAGCTGATCGGCAGGCCCGGGTAGTAGCTGAGGAAGTCGCCCTGGTCCCAGGCGGCGCGGTCGCCCTTCTCCACCAGATCGTCGATCCAGGACTCCGGCACGACCTGCCTGGCTCCGCGCCGGCCGCCCTGGACCAGGAGCTGGCCGACGCGGGCGAGGTCGCGCGCCGTCGCGCAGAAGCCGCCGGCGCAGCGGGGGGCGCCTAAGCGATCGACGGTGATGTAGGCGCTGCGCTCGGCGCCGAGCGGCTGCCATACGAGCCGGCTCATCACGTCGGCGTAACGCTCGCCGGTGGCCCGCTCGATCGCCCAGCCGAGGAGATCCGTATTGGGCGAGACATAATGGAATCGCCCGCCATGCGGCCCGTCGCTCTGGACGAGCTGCGGATAGAAGCTGCGGAGATCGGTCGGCCTTTCGCCCGGTTCCAGCGGATTCCAGTTGGTCGACTTGCGATAGGCGATGATCGGGCCGGACGTGGCGAGGTAGTTCTCGTCGAAGAGGATGCCGGCGCGCATGTCGAGGAGCTGGCGCAATGTGGCGCCCTTGTATGCGGTGCCGCCGACCTCGGGTACCAGCGACGCCACGGGTGCATCGAGATCGAGCTTGCCCGTAGCCGCAAGGATGCCCGAAAGCATCCCCAGCATCGACTTCGAGACCGACATGAGGATGTGCGGCGTCGCGTAGGTCATGCCGTTGGCATAGGCCTCGGCGACGATGCGGCCGCGATGCAGGATCACGATCCCGTCGGTGTCGGTCGCGACCAGGAACCGGTGCACGTCCATGTCGCCATCGATCCTCAACCCGGCAAGGTCCACCGGCGCCGAGGGCAGCCGCCAGACATTGTCCGGGTCGTTGGCGATGTCGGCCGAGGGCACGATCTCGCGGACGTGCTGGAACGCCCATTTGTTGAACGGCCCGGTCCGCCAGTTGGCCAGGGTCACCTGTCCGTCGGGCGCTGGCGGGAAGCCGTTCATCAGCGTCGGCGTCGGGGCGGCGTCGTTCATAGGGGCGTTCCTTGGAGGCGCGAGAGCGCTGTCAGAGTCGTCCCGCGATCGGGTACGGTCAACCGGCGTTCAACCGGGAGGAAACCCAGAAGTGATCCACGTCCTCGCCATCATCACCACCAAGCCCGGTATGCGGGCCAAGGTGCTCGAGATGTTCCGCGCCAACATGCCGGCCGTGCATGCCGAGAAGGGCTGCATCGAGTACGGGCCGGTGGTCGACACCGAGACCTCGCCCGCCAAGTTCGGTCCAGACACCTTCGTCGTCGTCGAGAAGTGGGCGACGGCGGACGACCTCAAGGCCCATGCCGCCGCCCCGCACATGGCGGCCTATGGCGCCAAGGTGAAGGACATGGTCGCCAACCGCGCCATCCACATCCTGAACCCGGCCTGATCAGATGACCGAGCAGCTGCTGAAGGGCCAGGTCGCCCTGGTCACGGGTGCCGGCCGCGGCCTCGGCCGCGCCTTCGCCGAGACGCTGGCGAAGATGGGTGCCTCGATCGGCATCCACGGCATGCGCGAGAACGGGCCTGCCGAGTATGGCGAGGGAACGACGCTGACGGCCACGGCCGAGGCCGTGGCCAAGGACTTCGGCGTGAAGACCGTGCGCCTGCTGGGCGACCTCTCGAAGATGGAGGACTGCGCCCGCGTCGTATCCGAGACCGAGAAGGCACTGGGCCCCATCGACATCCTGGTGCACAACGCCGGCGGCGACATCGCCGCGGCCGGCGGCAAGCCGAACCCGAACGACTGCGTTCACATCAAGGAAGAGGACGTGCGCGCCGTGATCGACCGCAACCTGCTCTCCACCATCTTCATGTGCCAGCAGGTGGCGCCCGGTATGATGCAGCGCCGGCGCGGCCGCATCGTCACCTTGAGCTCGATCGCCGCCTTCATCGGTCGCGACCACGGCTCGATCTATGCCACCGCCAAGGCCGGCGTGGTGCACTACACGCGCTGCCTCGCGTCCCAGCTCCGGCCCTACGACGTGACCGTCAACTCGATCGCGCCGGGCGGCACCCGTACCGGCCGCTTCATCGGCACCGGCCAGGGCAACGATCCGAAGCGCATGGTGACCGAGGGCACGCTCGACCGCGTCGCCACGGTCGACGAGGTCGCGCGCACCGTCGCGATCTTCGCCGGCCCCGCCGGCGCCTTCGTCACCGGTCAGACGCTTCGCGTCGACGGCGGCGGCCAGCTCTGGCCGGCGTGAGGACATCGACGGCGGTGCCGAAGCTGTCCCCCAAGCAGATCCAGATGTTCGTCGTCATCGGCATCGCGGTCGCGATGCCGATGATCGCCATGCTGGCGGTTGCCCTGGTCGTGGTGCTGCTGAACCTGCTGGCGGGCGAGTAGCGGCCGATCGTGCGACCTCCTACTTTAGTACAAGGCACGCGATAGACGCTGCCGCCTAAGGTCCCTCCAAGATGGGAAAGGACCAGACCATGACCCGCTCTCAGCGGATTTCCAGCCTCGAAAGCATCCAGACGCGCATGATCGGGACCTTCCTGCTGTTCGGCATCGTGCCGGCGGTATGCCTGATCTGCGTCTTCTTCTGGTTCAAGGGCCCGATCGAGACGGCCTACCGCGCCCCGATCAAGGACACGGCCATTGCGCTCGGCGATGTCGTCGACTGCAACCTCTTCGAGCGCTACGGCGACGTCCAGGCGTTCGGCGCCAACACCGCCGCGTGGTCGGCCGAAAACTGGCGCAACCCATCGGCGGACAACCCGCTGATCGCGGCCATGAACGCCTACATGACCAACTATGGCCTGTACCGGCTGATGATGCTCGTGGACCCGGAGGGCCGGGTGCTGGCGGTCAACAGCGTCGCCTCGACCGGCAAGGCGCTGGACACGTCCTGGCTCTACGACATCACCTTCGCGGATGCGACCTGGTTCAAGAAGGTGATGGCCGGCGAGTTCCTTCAAGGCGCCAATGGATTTACCGGCACCGTCGTCGAACAGCCGGTCGCCAGCGACCTGGTGGCGAAGCTCTACGGCACCGACGGATACGTCATCACCTTCGCCGCGCAGGTGAAGAACGGCGCCGGCGATCTCGTCGGCGCCTGGGTCAACTTCGCGGATTTCGGGCTGGTCGAAGAGATCGTGGCCACGTTCCACCGCTCCCTCGCCGACCGTGGTTTGGCGTCTGCCGAGATCACGGTACTCGATGCCGACGGCCGTGTGCTCGTCGACTACGATCCCGCCGCCTCGGGCGCCGTCTATACCCGCGATCCGGCGGTTATCGGCAAGCTCAATCTCGTCGAAAGCAAGGTCGAGGCGGCCGTGGCCGCGCACGAAGGCGGCCGTGGCGTCATGCTCTCGGTCAACTCGCGCAAGAAGCTGGAGCAGGCGGCGGGGTATGCCCACACCACCGGCGCCTACGACTATCCCGGTCTCGGGTGGTCCGTGCTGGTGCGCGTCTCGGACGACGTGATCAATGTCGTCGCCAACCGGGTGGCCTTCTGGATGGAGGTCGCGATCGCGCTTTCGGCATTCCTGATCGCGGTCTCCGCCTGGGCGATGGGCCGAGCCATCACGCGACCCCTGGGCGCGATCACCGCGGCCATGCAGCAGCTCTCCTCGGGCGCGCTCGCAACCGAGGTGCCGGAGCGCGACCGCCGCAACGAGATCGGGCTGATGGCGACGGCGCTCCAGGTGTTCAAGGAGAACATGATCGAGGCCGAGCGGCTTCGCGCTTCGCGACAGGTCGAGCAGCAGCGCCAGATCGATCGCGGCAAGACCATCGAGGCGAGCGTCCTGGACTTCGAAAAGTCGGTCGGAAACATCGTGGGGACCGTCTCGACCGCCGCAGCGGACCTCCTGACCGCGGCGGACGGACTGTCCTCGACGGCGGAGCAGGCCAGCCGGCAGTCGACAGCTGTTGCAGCCGCCTCCGAGCAGGCTTCGACCAACGTACAGACGGTGGCCTCGGCGACCGAGGAACTTTCGGCGTCGATCAACGAGATCAGCCGACAGGTACCGGAGTCCTCGCGGATCGCCGAACGTGCCGTGGACGAAGCCGGCCGGGCCAATGTCACGGTCGAAGCCCTGGCGCGCGAAGCCCAGAAGATCGGCGAGGTCGTGATGCTGATCAGCGATATCGCGTCCCAGACCAACATGCTGGCGCTGAACGCCACCATCGAGGCGGCGCGAGCCGGTGAAGCCGGGAAGGGCTTCGCCGTGGTCGCCGCCGAGGTCAAGAACCTCGCCACTCAGACGGCGAAGGCGACCGACGACATCGGCAATCGCATCGGCCAGATCCAGGGCGCGACCAAAGGCACGGTCGATGTGATCGCCTCGATCCGCAAGACCATCGAAGAGATCAGCGGGATATCGAACGCGATCGCATCGGCGGTCGGAGAGCAGGGTGCGGCGACCCAGGAGATCGCCCGCAACGTGCAGCAGGCGGCTCAGGGTACCGGCGAGGTGTCGTCCAACATCGCCGGGGTCACGGAAGCGGCGGAAAAGACAGGTAACGCGGCGAGCCAGGTGCTGGGCTCGGCAGGCGCCTTCTCCAAGCAGGCCGATGCTCTTCGCAGCGAGGTTGACCGCTTCCTCATGACGGTCCGCGCGGCATAGCCCCCTGGCCGCGCGTCCTGCCGGTCAATCGGCCCGGCGACGACTGATGCCGCGAGGCTTCAGCCGTAGCCGCCGATGATCGGCAGGATCTCGCCGGTGATGTAGCTGGAGCATTGCGGCGAGGCCAGGAACACGAAGGCGGGCGAGATCTCCTCCGGCTGCGCCGGGCGACCCATCGGCGTCTGCTCGCCGAAATGCGAGACGTCGTCCTCCTCGCGGTCGGACGGGTTCAGCGGCGTCCACACCGGGCCGGGCGCGACCGCGTTCACGCGGATGCCCCGATCCAGCAGGTTGCTCGACAGCGCCTTGGTGAAGGCGTGGATGCCGCCCTTCGTCATCGAATAGTCGATCAGCTCCTTGCTGCCGCGGATGCCGGTGACCGAGCCCGTATTGACGATGGCGCTGCCGGGCTCCATGTGCGGCACCGCCGCCTGGGCCATGAAGAAGTAGCCGTAGAGGTTGGTCTTCAGCGTCTGGTCGAAATGCGCCTCGGTCAGATCCTCGAAACGGTCGGTATGGATCTGGAACGCGGCGTTGTTGACCAGCACGTCGAGCCGGCCGAACTCGCGCACCACCTGATCCACCGCCTTCCGGCAGAAGTCCCGGCTCTGCACGTTGCCGGCGATCACGAGGCAGCGCCGGCCCTCCTCCTTAATCGCGCGCGCGGTCTCGGCCGCGTCCTCGGGCTCGTCGAGATGCAGGATCGCCACGTCGCATCCCTCGCGCGCATAGAGCACGGCGACCGCACGACCGATGCCGGAATCGCCGCCGGTGACGATCGCGACCTTGCCTTCGAGCTTGCCCGAACCGCGCCAGAACGGCGCGTCGTACATCGGCTGCGGATCGAGCTTCGCCTCGATGCCGGGCTTCGCCTGGTGCTGCTTCGGCAGCGGCGGCACCGGATATTCGCGCGCGCCGGCCTGCATCGCCTTCGGCTTTTCCTCCTCGGGCGCCGCCTTGTCGGCCTTCGCCACCTGCCGCTGGATCTCGCGCTGCTTCGCCGCGATGCCCTTCGCCTGCTCGATCTCTTTCATGTTGCCATGCGTCGCCATGCGCGTCCTCCGTTCCGTGGCCGATCCTTAAACGTCAGTCGGCGGGGAAAGTTGACCGGCGCGGCACGGCGCTGGCGAAGACGAGCTCCTGCGGCGGCCGCGTCTCCTCAGGCGTGCGGAACACGCCGACCCGGCGCGCGAGGCGGCCGACGCTGGCGCGGCTGGAGATCACGTTGACCGGGATCGACAGCGCCAGGCCCAGCACCACCGGCAGCACCCAGGGCAGGAAGTCGGGCGCGAAGCGGTACATGAGTCCGGCCCAGACCAGGCCGGTCAGCGTGTGCAGCCAGTGGCGCTCGAACGCCGTCGCCCAGGTGACCGCCTGATCGGTGCGCGGCTGCGGACCCCAGCCGACGCTGGAGCCCGAGAGGATCGTCGCGATGAAGCGCGTATGAAGCATCATCAGCACCGGCGCCACCAGCACCGAGAACGCCAGCTCGACCAGCGCGCTTCCTGTCATCGCCGCACCGCCACCGAACGCGCGGCGCGACGGCGCGTGCGCGAGCGCCAGCACCAGCGACAGCAGCTTCGGTCCAAGCAGCACCGCGCCGGTGAGGTAGAGCAGCGCGTAGGTCATCTCCGGCCGGTAGTCCGGCCAGATCGGGAACAGCACGCGCTCGGCCGGGAAGTAGGCATGGCCGACCACGGCCTCATGGATGACCACGCCGCTGGTCAGCAGCAGCAGCAGGAACCACAGCGGCGCGGCGGCGAAGGCCATCACGCCCATGCCGAGATGCAGCCGGCCGACCCAGTGCCTCGCGGCCCCCATGAGACGAAGATGCTGCAGGTTGCCCTGCACCCAGCGGCGGTCGCGCGCGGCGTAGTCGATCAGGTTCGACGGCACCTGCTCGAAGCTGCCGGCGAGCTCGGGCAGCAGCCAGACGTACCAGCCGGCGCGGCGGATGAAGGCCGCCTCGACGAAGTCGTGGCTCAGGATCTCGCCGCCGAGCGGCGGTGCACCCGGCAGCTTCGGCAGCATGCAGTGCTCGGCGAAGGGCTTCACGCGGATGATGGCGTTGTGGCCGAAGTAGTTGGCATGCCCCAGCTGCCAGAAGCTCTGCCCGGTCGCCAGCACCGGACCGTAGAGGCGGCTCGCGAACTGCAACGCGCGGGCGAACAGCGTCTCGCGCGACGCCGGCACGGTGAGCGTCTGGATGATGCCGGTTCCCGGGTTCGCCTCCATCAGCGCCGCGAGCGTGATAATCGCCTCGCCGGTCATGACGCTGTCGGCGTCGAGCACGATCATCGACTCGTAGATGGCCCCGTGCGCGCGCACCCAGTCGGCGATGTTGCCGGCCTTGCGGCCGATGGTCTGCGGGCGCCGGCGATAGAAGAGGCGCGCCTCCGATCCCAGCAAGTCGATGCACTCGTCGAGCGCCGCCTCCTCGGCCTTGCCGATCTCGGGGTCGGTGGTGTCGCTGATGACGAAGAAGTCGAAGAGCCGCGCCGAGCGCGTGCGCTCGACCGACCGATAGGTCGCCAGCATGCCGGCGAAGACCCGGTCGGTGTCCTCGTTGTAGATCGGCATCAGCACCGCGACGCGCCTGGTCAATTGCGCGGTCGGATCGCCGGGCGGGACGCGGGCCAGCGTCACCGGGTGGCGGCCCAGCGCCATCAGCACGAAACCCAGCACGGCAGCCCAGAACGACAGAGCGATCCAGCCGAAGGTGATCGCGAACAGAACGAGCAGGCCGATCTCGGCCCAGGTGAGGCCGTTGCCGCCGAGCGCCGTCGCCATCATCCAGACGCCGAGCCCGGTCAGCGCCAGCGCCGGAACGAAGGTGACGAGCCGCCGCCAGCCGGTGCTCCCGGCATGGGATTCGAGGTCGAGACGGCTCATGGCTGCCACCGATAGGTCCAGGTTTCGGTCATCGGCTCGCCGAGAAGCTTGAGGTAGGCGCGCATGTCGATCGGCTTGGTGCCGTTGGCCTCGACGTCGAAGGTCATGCGCCAGGCGCCGAGCGGGGGTACCGGCTCGGTCCGCTTGTCGATGCCGCCACCGGCGAAGTCGACGACGAGGCGGCGCGTTCTCTCCGGCGCCTTGGCGCCGGAAAAGCTCGCCGTCGATTCACGCGTCGCGATCGCGCGGCCGCGCGACGAGAGCCTTTCCTCGTCGGCGAGCGCCGAGAGCCAATAGGCGATCTCGATGCGATCGCCGCCTTTGACGGGCGTGCGCGGCACCCAGAAGGCGACAATGTTGTCGTTGACCTCGGAGCCGGTCGGGATCTCGATCAGCTGCACCGCGCCCTCGCCCCAGTCGCCGACCGGCTGCACCCAGAGGCCGGGGCGGCGGTGATAGTCGGCCTGCAGATCCTGGTAGTGATCGAAATCGCGGTCGCGCTGCAGCAGGCCGAATCCGCGCGGCGACTTGTCGGCGAAGGTTCTGATCTGAAGCTCGCGTGGATTGGCGAGCGGCCGCCACAGATGCTCGCCGGCGCCGGTCTCGATCAGCAGCCCGTCGGAGTCATGCACCTCCGGCCGGAAGTCGGGCTCGCGGCGCACCGAGCTTTCGCCGGTGAAGAACATGCTGGTCAGCGGCGCCAAGCCGAAGACCGAGATGCTGTGGCGCAGGTAGAGCGTTGCCGTCACCTCCGTCCGCGTGCGTGCGCCCGGATGGAGCACGAAGCGGTAGGCGCCGGCGACGCCCGGGCTGTCGAGCAGCGCGAAGAACGTCATCTGCGTCGCTCCCGGTCCCGGCGGCATCAGCCAGAACTCGCGGAAGGCCGGAAACTCCTCCTTCGAGCGCGCGGTGTCGACCGCGAGCCCGCGCGCCGAGGCGCCGTAGGCCTGGCCGCGGCCGATCAGGCGGAAGTAGCTGGCGCCGAGAAAGGCCGCGACCTCGTCGACGGGCTGCGGCCCGTGCAGCGGGTAGTGGAGCCGAAACCCGGCGAGCGGCACGACCGCCGGCGGTGGATTCTTGAGCCTGGCCTGGGTCCATTCAAAGAGATCGGACGAGCCGGCGATCGGACCGGTCCAGCCCGGCGTCAGCACGTTGATCGCGACCGCGTCCCGGTAGAGGAATCCGGACAGGAAGAGCTGGGCGCGAAAGAGGCTGCCGTTCTCCTGGAGAAGCGACCTGGCAGCACGGAAGCGGATCTGCTGATACTGGTCGTACCCCATCTGGCCGAACTCCGCCGGAAGGGCATTGTCAGGCGCCTTGTAGGGCTGCGACGCGAGGCTCTGGGCCCGCGCCTGGACGTCGGCAAAGCCGAAGGCCGGCTGGCCCTGCGCTTCGGCGAAACGACCGCCTGTCAGGAAAGCGATCGCGAAGAGGATCGCCGCCCCGGCGGCCTTGCACGACGATTTCATTGAATCCATATCCCAGCACGACGCATCCCGCCTGCGGGCAACGCACGGCCGGCGCCCTCGTTCCCAAAAGATCGGAAGCACGGTACCGGTGAGAATTTAGAGACCGGGCATCTCTCGAAGGGACAGCGCGGTATCGTGCTGCTAGCGTCGTCGAGAGGGGGTGCTCATGACAATGCACGGCACCAATGTCGTTCCATTTCCCATGCGCGGCGCTCTCGGCGTGACGGATCTGCGCGGCCGGCGCGTCCTCGTGGTCGAGGACCAGTACTGTATCGCCGGCGATGTCGCCGAGGCGCTGATCGCCCGCGGCGCCGAGGTCATCGGACCGGTACCGACCGTCGACAAGGCTCTCGACATGGTCGAGACCAACCGCCTGGACGGCGCGATCCTCGACATCGATCTGCGCGGCGAGATCGGCTACGCCGTCGCCGACGCGCTCGCCAGCCGCGCGATTCCGTTCGTCTTCGCCACCGGCTGCGATCAGCGGACCGTTCCCGCACGGTTCAGGCAGGTCCCGTTCTGCGAGAAGCCCTTCGACAGCGATCAGGTAGTCCGCACGCTCTTCACGGTATGACCGGAACGCGCGAGCTCACTCGCCGATGACGAGGCCAACTGTCGCCGGGATGTCGATCATGCAGAAAAGCTGCCCGCCTGCGATCGTCAGCGAGGTCCGCGCCTCCAGCTCGTAGGGCAGCATGCGCTCGATCATCTCGGCGCCGAAGCCGCGCGGCGACAGCGTCGCGTCCGTCGGGATTCCTGTTTCGCTCCAGATGATCGCCAGGTGGGAGCGGCCGTCGCGCTCCTCGATTCGCCAGCCGATCTCGATGCGGCCTTTGGGAGTCGCTAGCGCGCCGTACTTGACGGCATTGGTCGCGAGCTCGTGCAGGGCGAGACCCACGACTTCCGCGACCTCGCGCTCGAGCCGAACCTTGGGACCCTCTATCTCGACCCGCTTGTCCAGCGGCGCCGCATGCGCCAAGTGCTCGTCACGGATCATGGTCTCGAGATCGATGCCGGACGGATCGATCGCCGCGAGATTGTAGATCCGGGCGAGCGCGCCGAAGCGGCCTTCGAGATGGGCGACAAAGTCGTCCTTGTCGCTGTTGCTCGCGGCCGTGCGCCGAGTGATCGAGCGGACCATTGCGAAGATGCCGCGCGCCCGCCGCGTCGCCTCGTCGCGCGCCACCCTGAGGTCGCCGATGTCGGTGAAGACGCCGATCCAGCGGGCGATCCCGCCCTGCCGGTCGCGCTCCGCCGCCGCGCGCGCCCGGAACAGGCGCGACTCTCCCTGAGCGGTTTGGATCCGGAGGTCGGCTGCGAACACGCCGCCGACGCTCTTCGCTTCCGCCAGGGCGGTTTCCGCGATCAGGCGGTCGTCGGGATGAACAGCGTCGAGCCATCCGCGCCCGAGGCTGGCCTCGGTCGAAAGGCCCGTGTACGCGGTCCAGGCGCGGTTCGCGTCGGTCCAGCCGCCGTCGGCCGCGGCGTTCCAGGCCGGCTGCGGCAGCGCGTTGATCGCCGCGCCCGTGTTCGGGGCCGCCTCAGGTGTTGGCGTCGAGGTGGCGGCCTTCATGATCGAGATGCAGGTAGTTTGGATTGAACATCGCGGTGCGCTGAAGCTTCTCGAGATCGTGGATGACGAGTTCGCGGCCGGCCAGCGTGATCAGGCCGGACGCCCGCATGTCCTGCAGTGTCCGGTTCACATGAACGGTCGAGAGCCCGACCGTGTCGCCGAGATCGGACTGGGTGATCGGGAACTCACAGGTATTGCCCTGCGTGCGACCGATCGCGCGCAGCCGGAAGAACAGCTCGCAGAGCAGGTGCGACAGCCGCTCGAGCGCGGTGCGCTGGCCGAGGTTGACCGTCCATTCACGTTGTATCGCGGCGTTGACCAGCGTCTCCCACCACAGCGCCTGCGTGATGCGCGGGTGGGTCGCGGTAATCTCCTGCAGCGTCTCGTGCGGAATCTCGACGACCGTCACCGGTGTCAGCGGTGCGATGGAGTGGTCCATCTCGCGCAGGATGAAGACGTTGAGGTCGCACATGTCGCCGGGGATGAAAAACGCCATGATCTGGCGGCGACCGTCCTCGAGCGTCTTGTAGCGGCAGGCCCAGCCCTCGAGAAAGAGGTTAACATGGGTCGGCTTCTCGCCCTCGCGGACGAGATCCTCGCGCGCTCCAAGGCGCTTCACCTTGAGGTCGGCGAGTGCCGCCAGAACACGCTTTTCCTCCCCCGAAAGCCGGACGAACTGCTCCAGCTTGCGGATGAGATGGACAGCCATCTCCTGCCCCGCGTCCAATAGCACCATGGCCCCTCCTGAAGGTCACAATTAACCTTCGGAAGAAGTGCAGGTGAATAACCTAGGTGAACCTCGGAGCGAATTTCGCTCCGGCGATGCTAGCGGGTCTGACTTGCCGCGCGGCGGGCTTTCATCCAGCGGATCGCGACAAGGGCCGCGATGCCGACGAAGGCCAGGATCCAGATGAGTTCGGCGGTGCCGTCGCCGCCGTCGGGCGAGATGCCGAAAAGCTGCTCGATGAAGTCCATGACCATCTCCCGCTGGGGGTTGGGCAAGCCGGGGGCAGACACCCGACTCTAGCAACGGACGCGGGCGCCACGACATTGCCGCGGCATGGCGAATTAGTGCCGGCGGCGGGACCTGGACGGCGCGATCCCCTCGAACCAGCGGGCCAGATCCGCCCCCTGCGGCCGGCCGGCGGCCTGCCACAATTCGAAGGCGCGGCGTCGGACAAGGTTGTCGTCGACCGGCAGCGGATCGCCGAAATCCGGCGGCATGGCGCCCGGCCGCTTCCGCACGGCCGGCGGCTTCGCTTCCTTGATGTCCGGACCGCCGGCGATCCCCGGAAGCTGGGGTTCGCGGGTCTCCGCATGACGAGGCATGGCCATCTCCTTGGACGGAGATAACGGCCGATCCGCGCTCGGGGTTTCGCCTCCTAGGCGCGCCCGCCCCCGGACTCGCCGATCGATTGCACCGCCAGCAGGATCCGCCGCCACATCGTGCGGCCGCCGGCCTTGCTCGCGCGCGCGAACTCCTCGACCCGGTCCGAGGCGAACGAGGCTGCTCCTGCCCCATGCCGCTCGACGAGCATATGGGCCACGATCAGCACGTCCCTCTCGCTGAGCGCCTTGTGCGGCATCCGCGATCCTGCGCGTCCCGCCGGCGCGGTCGCCATAACATGGGATGGGCTTGGACGACCCTGAAAGAAAAACGGCGCCGGATTTCCCCGGCGCCGTCTTCAGGTTCTCCCAGACGGATGGCTTACTTCGCGGCGGCGACCGCCCGCTTCGCCATCACCTTGATCAGATGCGCCCGGTACTCGGCCGAGGCGTGGATGTCGGAGTTGAGGCCCTTGGCGTCGACCTTCACCGCGTCGAGCGCGGCGCCGTCGAAGCTCTTGCCCAGAGCCTCCTCGAACGACTTCTTCCGGAACACGCCGCCTTCGCCCGCACCGGTCACGGCGACGCGCACGCCGCCTTTGCCCTTGGCGACGAAGACGCCGACCAGCGCGTAGCGCGAGGCCGGGTTGCGGAACTTCATGTAGGCGGCCTTTTCCGCCTTCGGGAAGGAGATCGCGGTGATGATCTCGCCCTCTTCCAGCGCCGTCTCGAACAGGCCCTTGAAGAAGTCGTCGGCGGCGATCTTGCGCTTGTTGGTGACGATGGTGGCGCCGAGCGCGACACAGGCCGCCGGATAGTCCGCCGCCGGATCGTTGTTGGCGACCGAGCCGCCGATGGTACCGCGGTTGCGGACGGCCGGATCGCCGATGCCGCCGGCGAGATCGGCCAGCGCCGGGATCGCCTTCTTCACGTCGGCCGAATTCGCGACCGCCGCATGCGTGGTCATCGCGCCGATGGTGACGCCGTCGCCCTCGACCTTGATGCCGACCAGGTCCTTGAGGCCGCCGAGATCGACCAGCTTGGAGGGCTGGGCGAGCCGGAGCTTGAGCGTCGGGATCAGCGTCATGCCGCCGGCGACGAGCTTGGCCTCGCCGGTCGCCGCCTTCGCGGCATCGGCGACAGAACCGGCCTTCTGATACTCGAATGAATACATGTGTCGGTTCCCCTTGCTTACTCGGCCGCGCGGGCCATCTGGGCGTTCGCCGCCCGCCAGATCTTCTCGTTCGTCGCCGGCATGTCCATGTGGCCGACGTTGAGCGCGTTGCAGATCGCGTTGATGATCGCCGGCGGCGAGCCGATCGCCCCCGCCTCGCCGCAGCCCTTCACGCCCAGCGGGTTGTGCGTGCACGGCGTCGGCTTGTCGGTGTGCTGCACGTCGAATGAGGGGAAGTCGTCCGCCCGCGGCATGCAGTAGTCGTTGTAGGAGCCGGTGAGCAGCTGGCCGTCCTTGTCGTAGACGCAGCTTTCCAGCAGCGCCTGCCCCAGGCCCTGGGCGATGCCGCCATGGACCTGGCCCTCGACGATCATCGGGTTGATGATG
>CAZZLX010000002.1:0-48213 GCA_964655235.1 uncultured Rhizobium sp. | reverse complement strand
AGCCCTCAATGCCGGAGATACCAAATCCGCAGCCAGACTCCTAAGACAGCACATCGCCGATCAGCCCGACGATCCCGACGCATGCAATCTTCTCGGCATGCTTCGCCTCGATCGCGCCGATGTTGCGACCATCCCGGCCGAAATTTGCCGGTCGCTGTCCCTCGTTCCGAACGATGCCGCCTTCCTCCACAATCTCGGACTGGCGGCGCTGCGCCTCGGCGACCTGGCGACCGCCTCGGAGGCGCTCAGACAAGCCGCGGTTTTAGTTCCCGACTTCGCGGACGCACACCTCGACCTCGGCACTCTCGCCGCACGCTACTCCGACTATTTGACCGCTCTTCGCTTTTACGACCGCACCGTGGCGCTGCGTCCGGACCACGTCACCGGCCGGCAGAACCGCGGCTGGGCTCGCCTCGCGCTCGGCGACTTCGATCGCGGCTTCGCCGACTACGCCTGGCGCTGGCGGATGCCGGCCTTCTCCGCCCTTACCGAGGGACTCGCGGGCATTTCCTGGGACGGGGAGCCGTTCGACGGCACACTGCTTCTCATCGCCGAGCAGGGTTTCGGCGATACGCTGCAATTCTGTCGTCTTGCGCCGCTGGCGGCAAAGCGTGCGCGACGCGTTGTTCTCGAAGTGCAACCGGAACTGCAGTCCCTCCTCGCCCGCAGCCTTCCTGGAATCGAAGTGTGCGGACGCCGTCCGGATTTTCCGGCGCCCGCGAGCCGACCGGCGCACGACCGGCGCGCCGCGCTCCTCGACCTGCCGGCACTGCTCGGCCTCTCGGCCGCAAGCATCCCAGGCGCGGCGCCTTATCTCTCGCCGGATCCGGCGAAGGTTGCGGCCTGGAAGACGCGCCTGCACTCGTTGGCGCCGGACCGGCGTCGCATCGGGCTCGCCTGGGCCGGGAATCCGCGACCCGAGGACCGCACTGCGGCCGAGACGGACCGGCGCCGATCGCTACCGCTCTCGTCCTTCGCGCCGCTCGATGAAATTGCCGACGTCGCGTTCTTCTCGCTGCAGGTCGGGCGCGCAGCCGCGGAAATAGCCGACTCCCCGCTTCCGGTCAGGGATCTTGCGCCGCTGCTCACCGACTTCGACGAGACCGCAGCGCTGGTCGCTAATCTTGATCTGGTGCTGACAGTCGACACCGCCGTCGCGCATCTCGCTGGTGCGCTCGGGCGGCCGGTATGGGTGCTATCGCGCACCGATCACTGCTGGCGCTGGCTTACCGGGCGCGACGATAGTCCCTGGTATCCGACTTTGCGTTTATTCCGACAAAGCCGTCCTGGCGCCTGGTCTGATGTAATAGACTCCGTCCGCTCTGCTTTATCGAACCACCTGTGGACGCCTGTCTAATGGCAACGACGGTCAGCTTTGGCGACAAGCTGCTGGCCGACGCGAAATCGCGGGCGAAAGAGGGGAATGCCGCAGCGGCTGCCTCGCTCCTCATGGCGGCTATCGCCGTGGACCCTGCGAATGCCGAAGCCTTCCTGTCCTTCGGACTCCTGCTCAAACAACTCGGCCATGGAGATGCTCCCAGTTGCGCTCTGCGGGCCATCGCCTGCTCATCCGGAATGAACGAGCGGCTGCGTGAAGCCGCGTGCGCGCTTCTTCTTTCGTTTCTCCAGGGCAAGGAGCCGGCGACTACCCGCCTCGAAAGGCGCTGCATCCTGGGCCGAGAGGCGAGTAACACCACCGGCCATGATCATGTCGTTCACTCCCAGGAAGCGCGACAGGGAACCGGACTCCTGCTGGTGATGAACGCGCACCGCCAAGGCGTGCCGAGCGATCTTCCGCTCGTGCCCAGTCTCATTGCGCTGCAAAGATCACTCCTCGCAGCGCGCACCCTTCGAGGCTACGTCCTGCATCCCGACCAGCTGTTCCTGGAGACAGGGAAGCCGGTCGACTGTCACCTAGATGAAATCGTCGATCGACTCGGGATCGCAACGGTGATCGTCGTGCCGCCCAAGCTTGACGAAGAGCGGTGGCGCTTCGTCTCGCCCACGACCCTCGAGCGCCTTGAGAAGAGCGGGATTTCGACATCTGTGCTGTTTCTAGACGCACTCTACCCAGGCCCTCGAAAGGCCTTCGCCGACTATGTCGATGCAGCACGAGGCGTCGTTGTCTGGGATCTTCCCGAGCGTTTCGCCCGACCGCTCTTTCCGAAGAAGATCGTGTGCAGTCCAGGCGCTCCGATCGACTGGACGACCTATGCTCAACGCCCCCACTTGGCGCGCGACATCGATGTAAGCTTCGTCGGAACCGTCAGCTTTTTCCCGGATCGCCGGAGCGCTTTAGAGAAGTTGCGTCACCTCGGCGTTCCGGTCACGATTTATGAAGGGGGCCGTTTGTCGACGGAGGCGTACGTCGACATCCTCCAAAGATCGCGACTGACCATCAACTTCGCTTCGCACAATCCCATTCACCCACCATCCATTGTCAACCAGATCAAGGCTCGCACAATCGAAGGAATGGCATGTGGCGCTTTGGTCATGGACCAAGCCACTGAATCAATTCGCCAGTGGTTCGAACCTTTCGTCCACTATGTGCCATACGCGAATGTCGATGAGCTAGCAGAGATGATCACACACTACTTGTCACACACAGAGGAAGCTGTCCGCATCGCCCGGGCGGGCCAAGCCCTAGTGCGTGCACGCTGGGCCCCTGATGCTTACTGGTCTCAATATCTGAAAAGCTTTTCTCTGGCTAAGGCATCGTCCTAGAAGAGCGCGCGAACTCGCTCCATGAATTGTCGCGTCTCCGCCCGCTGCGTCGCGGCCGCCGCCAGCAGTCGCCTGCGCCTCTCCGCCGGTGCCGAAATCGTGCGCTCCACCGCGGCAACGAGCTCCTCGGCGAAGGCCGGGCCGAAAATGTCGACGGCGATATCGTCCAGGCCGAGCTTGCGAAGGAAGGTCGACATGCGGCCCTGGGACGAGAGCACCACGAGCGGCACGCCCATGCCGATCGACGGCGACATGGCGTGCACACGCATGGCCAGGACCAAGTCCGCCTTCGCATAGCGCCCGTAGAAACGGCGCGCGCCCGAGACCCGCGCGAGGCCCGTCGTGATCACGTGCTGATGCGCGATGCGGGGCGGCAGTCGCTCGAATATCTCGCCGATCATGCGGAAGTCGTCGAGGTAGTGCGGCGCCAGGATAAGGTTGGCATCGTGCCGTTCGGCGAGATGGACCAGCGTCCTGACGACGCCGTCGAGAACGGCTGCCTTGCGGCCGCCGGCGTAGCGCTCCGCCTCGTCCTCGTTGTTCACGGCAAGCACGACGTTGAGCCGGCCCGGGACGATCTCGGGGTCCGGACCATCCTCGGGCTCGATGAAGAGACCCGTATCCGGCACCTCGGCGAAACGCTCACTCGGAATTCCCAGAAGCGTCGACAGCCACTCTCGCGTGCCGTCGTTGCGGAGTGCCAGGATCATGCGCGGGTGGTCGAGGATGAAGCGGACGACCTCCGCGAACCGATCCTGATGGTGGAAGACCTGCCCCTTCCAGTGCCGGTAGGAGAGCCCAAAGAGCACGAGCGGCTTCTCGATCTCTCGCCAAAGCGCGAGCGGCAGATCAAGCCGGAAGCCGGCGTTGCGAAGATAGGGCCGGCCGTTGATGGCGACCGCGCCGTTGACGATCAACCCGTCGCTGCGGTTGACCATCTCGACGAAAGCACGATCGAAGGCGAGCTTCTCGAAGGTGTAGTCATCCCACGCGGCGTGCCGGAGCTTCGCCTGCGGCAGGTCCTCGGCGAATACACGCTCGAGGCCCCATATCAGGGCGCCGTTCCCGACATTGGTCGAGTTGACGTTGGCGAGATGGATCAGGTCCAAGGCCGCACCACCTCGCGCCGAGCCATCCGCTCAGAAGTCCTTGACCCGACGAAGCTTGGCGAGGATCGGCTCTTCGCTTGCATAGACCTGCTTCACGCCGTCGCCGCGGACCGTCGGCCAGATGCGGATGTATTTGCTGACCAGCTCCATGCCGCGCGGCTCGATGCTGGCGCTCTGATCACTGCCCCACATCGAGCGGTCGAGCGTGATATGGCGCTCTACCGCACAGGCGCCGAAGCCGACCACGGCCATCACCGTCGGGATGATGTCCGGCTCGTGGCCGCTGTACCCAACCGGCACGTCGTAGCGTTTGCGCAAGGTCTCGATGACCGCAAGGTTAAGCTCGCCGTGCTTGGCCGGATAGGTCGACGTGGTGTGCATGAGTACCAGCGGCGTGTCGCCGAGGGTCTTCACCGCCTCGTCGATCTGCGCCAGCGTACTCATGCCGGTCGAGAGGATCACCGGACGACCGGTCTTCCGCAGCCGCGTCAGCAGGCCACGGTCGGTCAGGCTGGCGGATGCCACCTTGTGGCAGGGCGGCGAGAAGGCCTCTAGGAAGTCGACGCTGGCCTCGTCCCATGGCGAGGCGAACCAGAGGATGCCCTGCTTGCGGCAATGGGCGTCAATCTCGCGGTACTGCCCGTGCCCGAACTCGAGCCCCCGCTTCAAGTCGCCGTTGGTGGTACCGAACGGAGACTCGCGTGGACGTGCCAGCTCCTCGGGCGTGAACACCACGTCGACGGTCCGCTTCTGGAACTTGACTGCGTGGAACTTGTGCTCGACGGCAAGGTCCACCAGCTTCTTGGCCACGGCGACGTCGCCGTTATGGTTGATGCCGATCTCGCCGATCAGGAACGGCGGCTGCCCCTCGCCCACCTTGTGCGGGCCGATCTGGACGGTCTTGCTCATCAGGCTTCCTTGGACGCTGAAGACGCCGGACGCGGTCACCAGACCGAACGGCCGCCGTCAATGACGATGTTCTGCCCGGTCATATACCGCGAAGCGTCCGAACAGAGAAACTGAACTGCGCTTCGGTACTCCTGGCGAGTCGCCATCCGGCCCATCGGGATCAGCGCCGACAGGCGCTGGACGAAAGCTTCGTCCTGGCCGGTGAAGATCCCACCCGGGGAGAGCGCGTTGGCCCGCACGCCCTTGTCGGCCCAGTAGGTCGCGACATAGCGGGTGAGACCTACCAGGCCGGCCTTGATGACAGAATAGGTCACCGGCTTGACCGGCTGGGCGGCCAGATCGACGCCGTCCTTGCGATAAAGCCGCTGGTCCGGGGAGATCACCGAGAGGTCGGAGGCGATGTTGAGGATGACGCCCTGGCCGCGCTCGGCCATCGCCGCTCCAAACACCTGTGTGCAAAGGAAGGCACCGGTAAGTCCGACAGAGACTTCCAGCTGCCATGCCTCGAGCCTGAATGTCTCCAGCCGCGACAGGTTGGCGCCGGCTCCGGGCCCGACCTTGGCGTCGATCGCGGCGTTGTTGACCAGGATTTCGACCGGGATGCCGACGAGATCATCGGCCACCGCCCGGATCGAAGCCGGATCGGCGACGTTCATCTTTCGCCAGAGCACGCGGTCCGCCCCGTAACGATCGGCGAGCGGACGCGCCGCCAGTTCTAGGCGGGCCTCGTCGATGTCGGTCAGGACGACCCTGCCTCCGATCTCGAGCAGGGCATCGGCGTGCTCGGGGCCGAACAGCCCGGCGGCACCGGTGACAAGCGCGGTCCGGCCGACAAGGGAGAAGCTTTCGGGGAGCGCGCTCATGCCCGGTCGATCGAGACCGGCGTGCCTGAGGCGAGAGAGCGGAGGGCCGCCATGCACACGCGATGGGTCGAAAGCGCAGCGTCCAGAAGCGGTACCGGATCGCGTTCGCCGCGTACGCAGGACATGAACTCCGCCACCTCGGCCTCGAACATCTGATTGCGATGCCAGCTTGTGAACGCCGTCACGTCACGTCCGGCGGGCGTCGTCTGAACGAGCTCGCGCTGATGATAGTCGAACTCGATCGAGCCGGCATCGCCGACGATCTTGTACCGTCGCCGCGGCGGACGCTGCAGGAAATCGAGATGCACGCGCATCGGCACCTTCCGGCCCCGTTGCTCGCCGGTGAACAGCATGGTCGCCACGTCCTCGACCCCAGCCAGCTCGAGGTCGCTGAGATGCCCGCCGATCGTGAGCACCGAGCGCGGCGCGCCGAAGAGCCAGCACATCGCATCGACCTCGTGGCTGAGACACAGGATGGCGCCGCCGCCCTGGTCCTTCCGCGCCATGTGCGTCTCGCGATAGTCCTCGTAGGCGTGCATGGTCGGCAAGTACTCACCGAACTCGATGTCGACGGCGCACACCCGCCCGATGGCACCTTCAGCGATCCGCTTACCTATCAGGACGAGCGCCGGGTGATGGCGGAGCTGATATCCGACCGCGAGCGTGAGGCGGCGCGCGGCCGCCGCCGCGGCGAGCTCGGCGACGCCATCGTCGGTGTGGCTCAGGGGCTTCTCGATGAAGACGTGGCAGCCGGCCTCGATCGCCTGGCGTGCGCTCTCGACGTGCATCGAGATCGGGTTCGTCACGAACGCGGCGGCCGGCCCCCAGGCAAAGGCGTCCTCGAGACGCGAGAAGCTACGGACACCCCAGTACTCGGCCGGATCCACGCCCTCGATGACGCTGAGATCGTCGTTGATCACCAGCTTCCGGCCCCATTGGCGGAACGCGCCGAGCTCCACCGCGTCGCCCAGCACCTGCCTCAGGATGCGGGCATGACGCTGGCCGATCGACCCGAGACCGAACAGAAGCACCTTCATGACGGATGCCTGACCTCGCGCAACGATGACGCCGTGGACGGCTCGTCGAGAGCCTTCAGCAGGCGTTCCGCCTCGCCGATGGAGTCCTCGTAGTCGATGTCCTGGTTGGGCTCCTCGATGACGAAGGGAAGGATCCGCCGCCCCGTGGTTGAGTGCAGCTCCAGGACGACGCGCGCCCAAACGACGTCGACGTACCCGTCCTGCCAGTAGACCGGCGGCAGATCCTGCCGCGGCTGGTTGTACGGTTCGGCGACACCGGCAAGCGTGGCGATCGGCTCCATGAAGCCGCCGTCGCCTATGCGCCACATCTTGTAGGGTGTCTGCTCGGCGAGGGATACGCTGCGCACCGAGTCCACATCAGGCCGCGCGATCAGCGCATCGATCGCCCGGTCTATCGTGGCGATGCGGCGGACCGGCATGGTCGGGCGGAGGTTGACGACGGCCTCGGGGCGATAGCCTTCGGCAGCCGCGAGCGTGCGCAATGCATGCTCGTGATACTCGATGTCGGTCGAGCGATCACCCGCCAGTTCCGCCGGCCTCATGAAGGGAGTCTCCGCGCCCCACTTGCGCGCAATCTCTGCAATCTCCTGGTCGTCGGTCGTGACCACGATGCGGCTGATGCGGCGCGAACGCTTCGCCTGCTCGATCGACCAGGCGATCAGCGGGCGGCCGCCGACCGTGCGTATGTTCTTGCGCGGCACCGACTTGGATCCGCCGCGCGCCGGGATCAGCGCAAGAATTTCGGGCGACCCGGCCATGCCTACTCGCCGATGGAGAGGCTGAGGACACGTTCGGCGATCTCGCGCGCTGCCCCCTCACCGCCCCTCGCCGCCAGAGTGTGACACGCGATCTCGATGACCCGGGGATGTGCGTCGGCGACCGCGATCGGCATACCGACAAGGCGCATCACGCCGAGGTCATTCAGGTCGTTGCCGACATAGAGGACCCGCTCGAGCCGCAGCCCGCGTTCCCTGCAGATCGCCTGGAGTGCCGAGGCCTTGTCGCCGCAGCCGGACACAGCCTCGACCTGCAGCTTCGCCGCCCGCGCGGCGACGACGGCATTCTTCTCGGTCGACAGGATCAAGGTCTTGACGGCGCCGCGCCGGAACGCATCGAAGGCGAGGCCGTCGGCGCGCGTGCACCAGACCGCCTCCGTTCCATCGGCGAAGACCAGCACGCGATTGTCCGTCAGGACCCCGTCAAAATCGAAGACGACCAGATCGACGGCGCTGCGGTCGAGCATGAAGGCCATCGAGTTCACCCTCGCCGGACGCCTGGAAAGGGATCGATCCCTTGCCCCGCCACCACCGTCGCCATCTCTTCCTGCACATAAGCGCCGAGCACAGCGATCCCCGACCGCCAGGCATCCCAAACGCGCTCTGCGACGGCGCGATCGCGCGCGCTCCGCGCCAAATCTGCCGCGAACATCGTCAGCTTCTCGTACTCGCCTCCGACCAGGCGCTGCGGGCCGACCTCGGACTCGTTCCTGGATTTCCGGATGCGTCGCGAGACGGCGTTGGCCCGGTCGAGAAAGTCGGAAAGCGATGCGATCGGCGCCCGTACGATCCCATCAATGACAGAAATGAAAGAAGACAGGTTGCCTCGTTCGACCGCAACAACCGTGTCGAGGTCGAGCGCGGCGGCATCCACGGCACTGAAGCGCGCCGAGATGCTCGACAGCACCGACGTCCTGTCGCAAGAGAAATCCGCTTCCGAAAGCTCGTCGATGCGACGGACCTGGGAGCCCCAGATACGGGCGCCCTGGCCGCAATGGATCAACTCGACCTTCTCATCATGGATGAACGCATCGAAGGCGCGTAGTGAACGGTAGAAGATGTCGTTCGTGAGGATCCGGCCCCCCCGATTGTCCGGAACCTCGATCTCGGAGGTCGGATAGAAGGACCGCAGTGCCTGGCCACCGGGAAGGTGTGCGAAGTCCGGATGAAAGCCCTGCTTCTTCTCGTCGAAGTAGAGGCTCCTCCGTGAGTGTTGAACCGCGGTGTCGTAGTAGCCGAGGTCGACGCCGAACGCGAAGATGCGGCGAAGGCCGAGATAGTGTGCAAGTGCCGCCGCCGCATTCGTGACCGTCGGCGCCCCGTGCAACAAGGGCGTCCCGAGCGCCCGGAAGACCCAGGCCGCGAAGTTTCCCGGCCGCAGGAACATGAGGCGCCGCTCGAAGAGATCGAAGGAAGGCGGATAATAGCCGTTCGATGCGATCAGTGTGGCGGTACGAAAAACCGTCGGGTCCTCGACCGCGCTCGCGAGCGCGTACCGCCCCGACGAGGTCTCGAGCTCGATATGGAAGTCGGGCAGGATTCCGGCTCGGAGAAGCGGCGTAAGACCCGTGCCGCACGAAAATATGATCGCCCGGTCGCGCGCGCGCGCGATCAGCGGCAACGCCTCGTCGAGAGACGGACCCGATCCGACCAGGATGAGATCGCCATCGAGGGACCGCGGCCGGCGCTCGGCGAGAACGCCCTGGGTCTTCGGCAGGTTCGCCAGCGTATGGATGAACTGGCGGCGTTCGTCGATGAAGAACCCGGGCGCCTTGTTGAGCATGCGAACATGCTCCGCCACCACGCTCTTCAGCTGCCCGAAGCCGGGATGGTCGTAGTGCTGGACCCAACGTCCGCCGTCCACGTTCACCGCCGGAACGGTTTCGAGCCAGCCCTTTACTTTCTGGGCCGACACTTCCGCCGAGTCGCCGGACAGGACCAGGAGGCTTCGACCCTCCCCGCTCAGCTTCGCGATTAGGCGGCGCCAAGGTACCGTGAAGCTCGCGCAATAAAGGAGCTGCGGCTGCGGCTCGTAGATCACGACATAGCGCGGATCGAGCTCGTCGATCAGCCGGGCAACATGATGACCGAGCCCGAGACCGGCCAGGAAAAGGAGGCGCGACCGTTCGTTCTCGAGTCCACCATCGATCCGCGCGGGCAACTCCTCAGCGAATTCGCCGGCACGCAAGAGCTCCTGACTTATGCCGTGCAAGCGCCCATGAGCCGCGGTCGGCATCGGCATGCGGCATTCGATGTTGGGCCGCTCCGACAGTGCCCGTGCGACCTGCTCGGCCGCCACGTCGCGCGCATCGCGGCCGTAGTAGCGGCCGCTCTCGGTCACCAGATCGACGATCCCGCCGTCGCCGGCCGGATCGACAAGGAAGGACGGCATCACGCCTTCGAAGGGCGTCAGAGCGGTCTCGAGTCCCGGAAACCGCGCGACGAGTGTCGTGATCTCTGCTCCGGTGCGCTCGGCGATGCGCGCCTGGATCGATGTGACGTGAGATCCGGTCATCGGTTGCGACAAGGAGTGGCCTACCCAGATCCGTCAGGACGCCGACGGAAAGGGTCCTCGGGGCGAAAGACCTTCGCGGCCTCGGTCGAATACTGGATAGGAGGCCCGTGCGCAACCCGCGACGGACGCTGATGCCTTGTATACGCGGGCGCGACTATGGTCTTTTCCCGGCCCATGACTTTGACGCTCGCGCTCGTCGATCCGGCTTCACCGCCCCTCGCTCGCCGCCATGCGGCAAATCGCGCCGCTCTCGCCGCGGTACCCGGGGTCCTGGCCAAGCTCGATGCGTCTGCCGCGCCGCCGGCGGTCCTTCTTGCGGACGCCGCTGCACCCGAAGTTGTCCTCAACTTCGCCATCGCCAACAGCGCCTTCTATACGGTGGATCCCCGCGCCCTCGCCGATCAGCACGTCGCCGCCTTTGCCGAAGCCGACCAGTCCTTCAAGCCGGGCATTTCTGCGTATGTGCCGGAAGACGAAGTCGCCTACCAACGGATCCAGGCACTGGATGAGGCGTTCGGCACGCCGCTCATGATGCAGCCGCGGCCCTACGCGGTCACGCCCGGCTACGCGCCGATCCTGACCGTCCTGGGCATCGGCCTCGGCTGGCACATCGAGCCGTTGCTCTCGCGGTACGACCCGAGTCATCTCGTCCTCTTCGAGTCCGATCCCGAGATCTTCCGCGCCTCCCTCCATGCCATCGACTGGCGCCCGATCGTCGACCGCTTCGCGATGGACGGACGAAGCCTCACCATCGTCATCGAGGGCGAGCCACAGGCGGCGCTCGACGGCCTTCTGGCCGCCCTTCAGCGCCCGAACCCCGCCCTCATCGCCGGCAGCCGGTACTTCCGCCTCTACCAGTCCCCCTTCATGGATCTCGTCGCGGAGAATGTCGGCCAGCGATTGCCCTTGCTGAGCTACGGCTGGGGGTATTTCAAGGACGAGCGCCGCCAGATCCTTCAGACAGCTGAGAACATCAGAACGCCAAGGCGGTGGCTCCGGCATCGATGGGCCGCTCTGCCGGGTGCCGATGCCGTGATCGTCGGAGCCGGGCCGTCCCTCGACAAGTCGCTCGATCTCCTGAAGCGGATCCGCGACCGCGTGGTGATCTTCGCCGGCGGATCGGCGGTCCGACCGCTCGCGCGCGCCGGGATAGAGCCGGACTTCCACATCGAGCTGGAGACCGCGCCCTCCACCACCGCGATCCTTAAGGAGCTGCCGGACCAGTCTCTCTTCGAACGGGTCACGCTGCTCGCCTCGAACGGCATGGTTCCGGACGCGCTCGACGTCTTCCGGACCGCCCACCTGTTCGTGCGCGAGAACTCCGTCAGCTCTCGTCTCATGGGAAGCACGGTCGAGACCGTTCCGGGCTGCTATCCGATCGTCGGCAACGCCGCCGTCGGCATCGCCACCACGCTCGGCTTCCGGCGCATAACGCTGCTTGGAGTCGACTTCGGTTATCGTGATCCCGATCGCCATCATGCGACTGGCACGATCTACATCGACGACGCGTCGAAGACCGCCCGCAGGGACCTGGCAGACATCGGACTCGCCGAAGTGGCGTTGCTCGACTACAGGGACACCCGCCACACACTGCCGTCCATCCTCGGCGACACCTTGCGTGCGGACGACACCTTTCATCTGAGCCACGTCGCGATGGAGATCTTTCTCGCCGGCCGGCCGGACCTCACCCTGATCCAGTGCGGCGAAGGTGCTCGCCTCCATCGGGCGACCAACCTGAGGCCGGATGAGCTCGACCTCGACAGCTATCGAGGGAGCCGCATCGAAACCTTGGCGGCCCTTCGCGACCGCTTCGAGGAGGCGCCGCTCGATGCCGCAGCCTACGGCCTGCACATGGCCGGTCTCGCCGACGCGGTCGCGGAGATCTCATCGCAGATGAAGGAGCTCTTCGCCCACCCCCTAGCCGACACCGGGGCTTATGCGCAGGCTGTCAGCAAGGCGCATGCGCTCCTTCATCGCGGCGCACGCAAAGTTCCCGCCGCCTACGAGATGCTCTACGGAATCCTGACGAGCTACTTCAAGGCGACGATCGAGCGAAGCTTCATGGCGGCCTCCGCCGCCGAGCGGCAGCGCTTCATCGACCTTGCGCGCCGGCACTTGGTGCTTCTGCTCGACGATATCGGCGCAGCGCTGGAGCCCTTCAGGCGCTTCGTCGACTCCTCCTCGTAGTACCGTCCGTCGATATATAAAAGCCTTCTGCCGCAAGCCCGGCACGGTGGCGTTGCGTCATTTCCGTCGCCGCGGCCTCGACCGAGCGCGCAAGCCTGTCCATGGCGAATAGGGGCCCGGCCTTCAGCCGCGCCCGCAACCGCTCGCGAACGGCGTCGAGGCGCGCGCGATCGCGGGCGATGCCAGTCACGAGATCGGCATAGGCATCGGCGTCTTCTGCGATCAAGTCGTCGAAGCCCAGATCCGCGAGCATGCTGGCGCATACGCGCCCGGCGAAATCCGTGCCGATCCAGGTTGCCATCGGACATCCGATGGAAAGCGCGTCGGATGCGGTGGTGTGAGCGTTGTATGGCAGTGTATCTATCGCAAGATCGGCGGCGCCGATCCTGGACAGATGTTCGTCATGTGCGGCCGGCGGTGCGAAGACGAGGCGCTTCACGTCGATCCCCTGCCGCGCCGCCTGAAGCTGCAGATTCCCGCGCGCCACAGGCCCGTGATCCAGAAGCCAGAGCACCGAGTCCTGTACCGACCGCATGATCTTCATCCACATTGCGAAGCTCGTCGGCTGGATCTTGTAGACTTGATTGAAGCAGACGAGGACGATCGCCTCGGGCGGCAACCCGAGGCGGGCGCGATCCGGTGTTGCCCCGGCCCGCAGGCGGGGATCGTGAGGCCAATAGCATCCCGGCAGGCGCACGATCGCCTCGCGGTAGCTTTCGTCGCTGACTTCCGGCGCGACGACCGCATCTGCGAGGACGTAATCGTGATAGGTCGCGCCGGTCACGCCCGGAAAGCCGAAGTAGTTGACCTGCACCGGCGCCGGCCGTCGGGCGAGGATTCCCGGCCGCGCGCCATATGTATGTCCGGAAAGGTCGATGAGGACATCGACGGCATCCGCGGCGATGCGCGCCGCCGCCGCTACGTCGCTCATCGGTCCGAGATCGACGATCCCACCGAAAACCTGCTCGAGGCGCGCGCGGATATCGCTGCCGTCATCAGGGGACCAGCTGTAGGCGAAGAGATCGACGCGCTGCCGGTCGTGCGCCTCGAAAAGACCGATCATCTCGTAGGCGACGGCATGACGGCGGAAGTCACCCCCGATGTAGCCGAGACGCAGGCGCCCTCCCGGCATCGAGGGCCGTAACGAAATACGGCCGGCAGAGTACTGCGCGCTCCAGCGCTCGGCGTTGGCGCGCTTGAGAGAGGGCGGAAGGTCGAGCGCGAGCAGATGAAAGGGCGGTGCCGCCCCGCCCCTTCCGAGCGCCGCGCCAAGCGCCGTGATCCGTCGCGGCAGATCGTTCCAATCGGCCGCCTGGAGCCGGGCGTGGAGCGCTTCGGACTGCGCGGTGGCGTTCGACGGCTCTACCGTTGCCGCCCGGTCGTAGGCGCGCCCCGCGGCCAGCCACTCGCGGCACTCGCGCAGACCATGTCCTGCATTGATCCAGGTCCGTGCGGATGCGGGCGACGACGCCAATGATCGGCGAAGCCAGCCTCCCGCCGACGGGCTGCCGCGGGCAGCCATCGCGCTCCCGAGATTCCCGAGCGCGACGGCATCCATCGGATCCAGGCCGACGGCTCGACCGAACAGGAGACATGCGCCGGCGTAGTCCGCGGCTCGGGCACATTGATTGCCGAGCTCGATCCATGAGGTGGCGTCTCCCGGATCGAGAGCGGCTGCGCGGCGGAAGGCGGCCGCGGCGGCGGCAGCTTCGCCCGTAGAAGTATGGGCGAGGCCGAGATTGACGGCGATCGCCGCCGAGGGCGGGAAACGGTGTAGCAGCGCCTTGAGGCGAATGGCGGCCTGCCCTGCCTCTCCGCCCTGGAGCTGCGCGATCGCCAGGAGATAGGGGCCGTCGGCGAGGTCAGGCAGCAGGGCCGTGGCGCGTCGATAGTCGGACGAAGCCCGCGGCAGATCCCCTCGCCGATGCGCCTCATGACCGCGGTGGAGTAGCGCGAGAGCCTCGTCCCGTCGCGAGCTCACCCGCGTCGTCAGCTCTTGGGGCCGATGACCGCAGTGCGCCAGTCGTCCTTCGGCGCGACGGCGCGGCTTCCGTCCTTCTTCACCAGCACCAGGCCGCCGTACTTCCAGATGCGCTCCAGGCGCGACGGCTCTTCCATGATGTACGCGATTATCTTCTTGGCCGCCCGCCGTTCGAGGATCGGGCGGACCGCGACCCAGTAGACGAGCGACACGACGGCGATGGTCGCCCAGATGAGCTTCTGCTCGACCCCGAGCGCGAACATCGATCCGAAGACCACGGCACAGAGCACGAGATACGCATAGGCGATCCGGCTCTTGTAGTGGTCAAACGGGAGGGGACAGTTCGGATGGCAGAGCCGCTTGAGGTCGAGCTCGAAGGAAAGATCCGATGTCGGGATCGACGACTCGAGCACGGCGAATGCCGCCTGGGTTCGATCCTGAGTTGCTTCCGCCATGAACGCCTTCCGTGGTGAGGCCCTGAGATAGCCACCGCCGGTTCGCCTTGCAAGGCGCTCGGGCGCTAACGCAGTCCCCGCGAGACCTCCGGCCAGTGCCTCTCCATGTATTGGTCGATGGCTTCGACCAGCAGTTCTTCCATCGTCGCACCGCGTGCGGCTGCGACGATCTTGATGCGCCGCACGCGATCCTCGTCCATCCGGATGCCGAGCTTGCGCGTCCACGGACGCCCGCCGAGCCAGGGCATGTTGTCGGACGACTTTCCCTCGATGCGGGGGGGCGGCACTTCAGGCGGTCGCGAGGCCGCCGCGGGAGCGGGCTCGGGCATCGGTGTCTGCACCGGAGCGGGAACCGGGACGGACGGTGGGGCCGGGGGCGCGGCCGGCGCGAGGGCAGCTGGCTCGGGAACCGGCTCGACCCGCGCATAGCTGGGCGCCTGGATCGGCGCGGCCTGGCCCGGACGGCGGATGATCGAGGCGTCCATCTGCGGACGGGATTTCGGACTCATGCGGTCTCTCCGGTGCGGTTGCCGGCCGGTGCGCCGCGGGCACGGCGCAGCTGACGGTCGATGTAGTCGTAAAGCTGGCGAATCTCCTTGGTCGCCTGCCCGCCCGGATCGTATTCCGAGGCCGAGAGGCCCTCGATCATCGCCTCCGAGTAGATGATGCGATCGATCAGGTCGACCGGGGCGACCTTGCCGTGCTGGGCCAGGACCCGGGCCGCATCGCCCTTGAGACGCGTGCGCGCCTTGGCGGCGTTGACGACGAGCACAAGCGGCTTTCCCGCTTCCTCGACGATGTCGATGGTGGGCCCGACGGCCTCGAGGTCGAGCGGCGACGGCCGTGCCGGAACCACGACCAGATCGGCTGCCGACACGCAGGCCCGGGTGACGTCGAGGAAGGCCGGCGGCGTGTCGATGACGACCAGCTTGATCCCCGACGCCATGGCCGCACCGATGGCGCCGGACAGGTCGCCGTTCTCGCAACCCAGCATCACCGGCCCGCTTTCGGCCTTTCGGCGATTGTAGAGATGGCTGAGGCTGCCCTGCGGGTCCATGTCGATCATGGCCGCCGGACCGTGGCCCGCCGCCTCGGCCGCCGCCGCCAGATTGAGGGTGAGGGTGGTCTTGCCGACCCCGCCCTTGGTCGCCGCGACGGTGATCACCGGAATTCGATCGCTCATGCGAACAGTCGCCTCAAGAGTTCAGTCGAATGGACGCGGGGCATCAGCAGCATGAAGCGATCGTTCGCATGAACCAATCATCGCCCCAATCGCCCCGCGCACCCATGCGCAAAATTTCATAGTTCGCTTCAGGCGTCCATTATCTCAATGCGCGTAAAGCGATCCAACGATCCATTCGCATAAGTGCACAGACTTTATGATGAAAATCAATCGCTTGACTAGCAGCACGTTGTTCGCATGGGCGACTGATAGACTGTGCGACTAAGATACGTCTCGGCGCGGGATGCGGGGCCTCATCTCCGACAGGCGTTGGGTGACTCGCCGGATGACGTCGTCGCTCTCCGAGATCACGGACCGGAGGGATGAGATCTTGGCGTCAGAAAGCGCCAAGGGCGCCCCGGTCTTGGGCGCCGCCGGAAGCAGGCGGGCAGGCACAGAATGAGGCCTCTCGCCGGACGGCCGCGGCACCTGGTGAACCTGATCCTGGAGCGATGCCAGATCGGCCGCGATAACGACCCGCCAGGAGCGACGCGACATAGGGGACACGACGATGCCCAGCTCCTTGAGCTCGTCGAGCAGCTTCGAAGCACCTCTCAGGCTGGTTCCCAGCACCCGGGAAACCTGCCGGGGCGACTGGACTGGATGGGCGACGAGGAGATCGACGACCTCCGGCAGCCGCGAGGTCCGCCTCCGGGGACCAAGCTTCGCATGCCAGGATCGCCAGAGCCCGGTCAGGGCCTCAAGGTCGCGCATGCCGGCGGCCGCCGTCTCGGCCAGCTCCTGCACGGCCCGGACGGTCCAGGCCTTCGCCGGATAGCTGCCGACGATCCCGGCGGCGCGCCTCAGGCCTCCGGCCAGCCAGGGAATGGGGGAACCGGTGAGGCCCCGGACGGCCAGGAACGAGGGCAAGGCGGTCATGGCCGCACTCGCCGGCTGGCCTGCCTCCAGCCAAGACCGGAAGCCCATGACCGCGCCGAGGAGGGCCGGAGCCCCGACCGTCGCATGAAAGCCCGCGAGCGCATCCTCGATGTCTTCGGAGCCGGACTCGGCGTCCGCGAACACCCTCTCCGAGGGCGCCGCGCCCGTCCATTTCTGGATTCCTCGCCAGGTTCCGAGCGCCCGATTGTCGGCCCCGAAATCCCTTATACGATTGACCGGCAATCCGCCGGCCAAGGCAAAAAGCCTTTCTATTTCAAAGGAATGCCCATCGGCCGCGAGGCAGGCGACCGTCGCCGGATAAACGCTTCTTCGGCTCCAGGCATCGCCGATCCGACTCCGCGATACGGCCTGATCGAGGCGCCCGATCGACGCTGCCGCGCGCTCGATATCAGCCGCGCAACTGGCGACGAGAAGCTGCCAATCGGGAGGAAGTCGCTCCGGCATTCTGCACTTAACTTAGTTTTAAGTTCACTTTGAGCACAGCAGAAAACCATATGGCGACTGCAAAGCGTCCTTACGACGGGCAGGATCGCAACCGAGGCCGTGACCACGTCCAACCAGCAGCGCGAGCCTCGCCGGCCGAAATTCTATCCGTCCGATAATCATGTCTATCGGACGGATTTTGTTGGGCTCATCGCTCTCGAGCCGTATGCTTTCTCGATGAGCCCGCAAGACGACCGGTATGGGGCGATAGGGGCGGCTCCCTCGGACGAGATCCTGCCGGCAGTACGAGCGATCCAAACCTCGCCCGCGGCGAGCGAGGCGGATCTCGCCCGGCACGCCTTCCAGGCCGATGCCTTTTCCGCCCAGGCCCGCGCCTTCAACACCCAGCGGGCCTACCGATCGTCCTTTGCCGACTATGCCGCCTGGTGCGACCGCCTGGGCATCGCGCCGCTGTCGGGCGACCCGCAGCTCGTCGGCATGTATCTGGCCGGCCTGCCCGAGCGACAATTCAAATATGCGACCATTCGCATGAGGGTCTCGGCCATCGTCGCCGCCCATCGCGCCGCCGGGTTGGTGCTCGACCTCAAGGATCCTCGCATTGCGCGCGTAATGGACGGCATTGCCCGCACCGTCGGGACCCGCGCAATGCAGGCGCAACCCGTCCTCGCCGACGAGCTGGCCCTCATGATGCGGACTCTGCCGTCCACGCCTCTCGGCACCCGCGACCGGGCGCTTCTCCTGATCGGCTTCGGTGGCGCAATGCGGCGTTCCGAACTCGTCGCCCTGGACCTAGCCGACCTCACCGTCACCGACAGCGGCCTCAAGGTGCTGATCCGCTTTTCGAAGACGGACCAGGCCGGGGCAGGGGAGGAGGTCGGCATCCACCGCTCGGCCGACCCGAAGCTCTGCCCGGTCCAGGCGCTCCAGGCCTGGCTTGCGCTACGCGGGCAGGAACCGGGCGCGCTCTTCCACCAGATCACTCGGGGCGGCAGGGTGAGGCCTTTCCGGCTTTCCGACCGAGGTGTCGCCCGCGCCGTCAAGACGGCAGCGGTCACCGCAGGCCTGAATCCGGAGCGCTACGCCGGGCACAGCCTTCGCGCCGGCCTAGCCACCTCCGCCTCGAATGCCGGCGCCGATCTGATGCAGATCATGAACCAGACCCGGCATCGCTCGGTCGACACCGCGCGCCGCTATGTCCGAGACGCCGAGATCTGGCGGAACAACGTCACCCGCATGGTGCTGCCGCAGGCGTCACCTCCGACGGGCGCGAGGCCGATTGCGGCCACACCGCCCGAGCCGGCGCCCCCCGTCTTCTCCCCACCCGACGATCCCGATGCGGCGCTTTGGCGTTACCTCGGCTTCGATGATTTCGCCTGGCTGCTGCGCGAGAACCGCCTGTACATGGCGCCGGTCGCTGACCTCGGCGACCCGCTCGACGACGGGTCGCCGGACATCACGCAAGGCCGTCGGGACATTCGCGAGGACGCGCCGTGGCGGGCGCGTGGGGCTTACGTCAGCTGCTGGCGCCTCGGCGCCGGCGACAGCCACGCGATGTGGGGGCGCTACGCACCACGGCCGGACTCGGTTGCGATCCGCACCACCTATCGCACGCTCCGCGCCCAGGTCCCCGCCTACGCCTCGATCGGCACCGTCTGCTACGTCGACGGCATGAGCCCGCGATCTCCGACCAGCCCATTGCACGACATCATGCACAAGGATTCGATGTACAGTTTCGAGCGCGAGGTGCGGGTGGTCGTGCAAACGCCAGAGGGCCGCGAGCCGCTGTTCGAGGCCAACCACTTCGAATCCACCGCTACCCCGGGCCTTCTGGCACATGCCCCGCCGATCGACCCGATCGAGCTCGTCCGTGGCGTGGTGCTGCACCCCGACGCGTCAGGAGCCGACGAGGAGAGGATCCGCGCCCTTTGCGCCGAGAACGGCCTTCCGATTCCCGAACCTTCACGGCGCCTGCGTCGTCCGGTCTTTTGACCCGCGCCTCGGGCTCAAGATACCGGAGCCGACTCTCGTCGCAGCCGACGTAGCGAGTTCCAGGCGATCTGTGCGACTGTGCGCGCTGAGCGAAAAGCCGTTGCCTGGGAAGTCCCCGATGCCGCGCCCGATCGTCCTTTGCCGAGCTTCAACGTCCCGGAGCGGGGGCTCGAAGCGAGCAGCTTGAGCATGCCCGGCGCTCCCTTGCCGCGTCTCGGCATCCGCTGGACCTTCACCAGTTTCACGGGATGGGGCGTGTTCGGTCTGAACCTAGCGCGTGACCTCACGCGCCGAGGCCTCGCCGTCCCGGTTCCGCTCTACACCGAGGATCTCCTCGGCGACGAAGCGAGGGCCGATCCCGCGCTCGCGCCGGCGTTGGCGGCGCAACGCGAGATAGCGCCGCACCTGACAGCCGGCGACGACCTTCATCTCGACTTCCCGGTCTTGCATGGGCTGGGCAACGGTCTCGGCGCCGGTCAGCTGAGCGCCAGGGTCTTCGGTGCACCGGACATCGGCATGGCCTTTCTCGAAGACACCCGTCCGGGAAACTCCGTGGCCCAAGCCGCCCGCTATCGCCTCTTGCTCGCCGGGTCCGCGTGGAACGGCGAAGTGCTGCGCAGCTTCGGCATCGAGCACGTCGCCGTCTGCCCGCAGGGCGTCGACACGACCCTGTTCAGGCCACAGCCGCGCCGAGGCGTCTTCGGCGACCGCTTCACGATCTTCTCGGGCGGCAAGCTCGAGTTCAGGAAGGGCCAGGACATCGTGGTCGCGGCCTTCCGCATCTTCCATGCGCGTCATCCCGACGCGCTCCTGCTCACCGCCTGGTCGTCGCCTTTTCCCGGCGCCGCCGCCGATCTGGCGCAATCACCCCATGGCACGGGCGCGCCCGTCGCCGCCGACAGCCCGGAGTCGGTGTCGGATTGGCTGGCACGGAACGGCGTCCCGCTGGACAGCATGGCGCTGCTGCCGGCGATCTCGAACGAGGCGATGGCCTCCTGGCTGGGGGACGTCGACGCCGCGGTGTTCGTCAGCCGGGCGGAGGGTGGCACCAATCTCGCGGCGATGGAGACGCTCGCCTGCGGCGTACCGACGATCCTCTCAGCCAATACCGGCCACCTCGACCTGATCGCGTCGGTTCCCTGCGTGGCGCTCGAGCGCCAGTCGGCTATCTCGACCAACCCCGCCGCTGCCGGACAAGTCGGATGGGGTGAAACCGATCCGATGGACGTGGTCGACGCGCTGGAGCAGCTTTACGCACGGCGCGAGGAGGCGAGGGCGATGGGACGGGATGCGGCGGCGGCCATGGCGTCGACGTGGTCCTGGTCCAGGCGCATCGACGGCATGCTTTCCGCCTTGGCCGAGGTCGGCGCCTGGCCCCGCACATGACAGAGGACGAGGGGACGACGATTGCTCGCCTCTATGGCGAGGCGCTGGCCAGTGCCGATGCCGGCGATCTCAGCAAAGCCCGCGGGAATCTTCGTCGCACGCTGGCGTTCCGTCCATCCATGCCCGAACTCGCCATTGCTCTCGGAGCGGTGTCGCTTCGTGGAAACGACCCGACGGCGGCGCTCTGCCACTTCTCGCGCTCCCTCGCGCTCGATCCGCACAATGCGCACGGTCTCTACAACCACGCCCTAACCCTCGATCGCCTCGGCGTCGTCCGGGCGGCGAGGGGGTTTCGCCGGGCGCTCGCCCGCGCCCCGGACCTCTCCCCGGCACAGGCCTGCCTCGGTCGTGCGGCGCTTGGTTCGATGGAACCCCTGGTCGCGGCACAGCACCTTCGCCGGGCGATCGCGGCGATGCCGGGCGACCCCGACCTCCATGTCGATCTCGGACACGCGCTCCGTGCGGCTGGTCGCCATCCGGACGCGATCGCCAGCTACCGAGAGGCCGCTCGCCTGGCGCCGGACGAAGCCGACCCGCTGGTCAATCTCGCCGGCGGCCTGGCCCAGGCCGGACGCATACCGGAAGCGGCAGCGAATTGCCGGAAGGCGTTGGCTCTCGCGCCTTCGTCCAGCATCGCCTTTCATAACCTCGCCGAAGCGGCGACCGGCGCTCTCCAGGAAGCGGCCCTGATCCGCGCGTTGGCGATAGAGCCTGACTTCTCGGCGGCGCATATCAATCTTGGCGTTCTCCGCCATGCGCAGGACAGGCTCGGAGAGGCACAGCGCCACTATCGGGATGCGGTCGCGCTCGCTCCCGAGACGGCGAAGGCCCACCACAACGCCGGGGCGCTGCTCATGCAGCACGGCGAAACGCTCCGGGCGGTGCCTTTGTTCCGGCGCGCCGTGGTCCTCGAGCCGACCAACCCGACGCTGATGAGCGACCTCCTCTTCTGCCTCTGCTTCATCGAGGAACCCGACCTCGACGCGATCTTCCTCGAGCATCGCCGCTTCGCTCATCGCTTCGTCCGCGGTTCGACCGCCAGGCTCGCCTTCGGGAACACGCGCGACCCCGATCGCGTCCTTCGCGTCGGCTATGTTTCCTCGAACCTGCACCGCCATCCCGTCGGACACGCGCTGCTCGGACTTTTCGAGCATCAGGATCGCCGGCGGGTCGAGATCACGGCCTATGCGGGACCCGCGCCGAGCGACGACATGGCCCGGCGCCTGCGGTCGGCGACCGATCGCTGGATCGAGACAGGCCGCATGACGGACGACGAGCTCGCGGCGCGGGTGCGCCGTGACGAAATCGACATCCTCGTCGACTGCATCGGCCACTTGCCGCATGGGCGCCTGCTCGCCTTCGGACAGCGGGCGGCACCGATCCAGATCGGCTTCCCCGTCTATCCCAATACGACCGGCCTATCGCAGATGGACTATCGGATCGCCGACACCGAGATCGCACCGGCCATCGCCGACCGCCATCACTCCGAGCGGCTGATCCGGTTGCCGGATGTCTATGCCTGCCATCACCCGGCCGACGACGCGGTCGCGCCCACGACGGTTCCTCCTGTGGAGCGGAGCGGCGTCTTCACCTTCGCGTCGTTCAACAACCCGGCGAAGCTCGGAGACGCGGTCCTGTCCGCCTGGGCCGAGATCCTGCGGCGCGCGCCGCGGGCGCGCCTTCTCCTCAAGTGGCGCGTCCTCGACCGGACCTCAGCACCCCTCGTCGCTCTGCAGCGGCTCGGGATCGCGCCGGAGAGGATAGTTGCTTCGGGCTGGTCGGCGAGCGCCTATGCCCCTTACCTCGATGTCGACTGCTGCCTCGACCCTTTCGTCAATGGCGGCAATACGACCTATGACGCGCTCTGGATGGGCGTGCCCGTCCTCAGTCTCCGGGGATCACACCTCTTCGCGCGAGTCGGCGCCAGCCTGCTTCGCCAGGTCGGCCTGGACGAACTGGTCGTCGACGATGTCGATGCCTATATCGATACGGCCGTCGCCCTCGCCGGAGACATGGACCAGCTCCGCCGGGTCCGCCAAGGGCTCCGGGAGCGGGTGGCGGCCTCCGCGCTCGCCGACGGGCCTCGCTATGCCGCCCATGTCGATACGGCCTATCGGGCGGTCTGGCGGCGCTGGTGCGACAGGCTGTCACCGGCGGCGTTGACGCTGGATCGGGGCGGGGGCTTTTCCTGGGGGCCGGAGACGGCCACTGCCGTCTCTTGAATACCTGCCAGTTCGCTTTGATGTATCATTGCCGCTGCCCATTTGCCGCCGCCCGACGCAAGCCAGGCAGCACCGGTCGAATGACCGGAGAGGCCCCTTAAACGACGAGGATCGAGTCTGTGTCGCTTCACTCCTGCAGCCGTTGCGTGATGCCGGAAACGGCTGAATCCCTGTCGTTCAGCAAGGAGGGCGTCTGCTCCGTCTGCCGACAGATCGAGGTCAAGCAGACAGTCATCGACTGGAGCGAGCGCGGCCAGGAACTCCAGCACATCGCCGACTCCGTGCGCGGCAAGGGCGACTACGACTGCATCGTGCCGTTCTCGGGCGGCAAGGACTCGACCTATACGCTCTGGTACGTGATCAAGGAGCTGAAGCTGAAGCCGCTCGTGGTCCGCTTCGACCACGGCTTCCTCAGGCCGACGGTCATCGAGAACAGCCTGAAGACCTTCCGCCTGCTGGGCGTCGACGTGCTCCACTTCACGCCGAACTGGCAGGTGGTGCGCAAGCTGATGTTCGAATCCCTGCGCCGCCGTGGCGACTTCTGCTGGCACTGCCACACGGGAATCTACTCCTACCCGATGTGGGTCTCCACCTGGCAGTCGATCCCCTTGATCATCTGGGGCGAGCCTTCGGCCGAATACGCGTCGTTCTACAAGTACGACGAGATCGAGGTGCACGACGAGGAGCGCTACAACCTCATCATCAATCTCGGGATCAATCCCGAGGACATGCAGGGCATGCTCGACGACACGATCTCGCCTTATCCGGTCACCGCCCGCGATCTCAAGCCCTACGCCATGCCGCCGATGGCACTCCTCAAGGAGAAAGGCGTGCGCCAGATGTTCCTCGGCAACTACATTCCCTGGGACGTCCGCAAGCAGGTCGACATCATCAAGCGCGACCTCGACTGGAAAGGCGATCAGGTCGAGGGCATCCCGCCGGACTACGACTACGAGAAGATCGAGTGCTTCCTGCAGGGCGTGCGCGACTACATCAAGTTCCTGAAGCGCGGTTTCGGCCGCACGGCACACCTGGCGTCGATCGACATCCGCAACGGCCGCATGTCGCGCGAGAAGGGGGCGGAGCTGGTCGCCAAGTACGACGGCCGGAGGCCCCCCTCGCTCGATCTTTTCCTCGACTTCCTCGGCATCGACGAGCCGCGCTTCATGGAGATCGTCGCACCGCACGTCGTCCATCCCCACGAGATGCCGACCCTCGACGAGGTCAAGGCGTCGGCGCAGAACTGGCGCACATGGGACTACGAGCAGTGGTCGCGCGCCGGCAGATCGGCTAAGACCGAGTCCTGATGCGTCTCTCGATCGTCGACTGCGGCGTCAACAACCTCGCCTCGGTCAGCAACGCGGTGGCCGCCGCCGGGTTCTCGCCCGAGGTCGTGACCGAACCCGAGCAGGTCCTCGCCGCCGACCGCCTGGTGCTGCCCGGGATCGGTGCTGCCGCCGAGGCGCTGAGCCGCCTGCGGTCCCGCGGCCTCGACCAGGCCCTCGACGAAGCCGTGCGCAAGCGCGGCCGCCCATTGCTCGGCATCTGCCTCGGCATGCAGATGCTGGCGGATCGGTTGCTCGAGTACGGCGAGCACAAAGGCCTCGGCTGGATCGCCGGCGACGTCGTCGGGCTCGCAACCATCGCCGGCTTCGGCGAACGATCGCCGCACATGGGCTGGAACACGATCGACGTGGACGAGTCCGCGGACGCGCTGCTCGGCCGGCCGCGCGGCGAGCGCAGCTACTACTTCTGCCATTCCTACACGCTGTTGACGCCGGACAAAGGCAGCGTCATCGCCACGACCGACCATGGCCGCCCTCTGGTCGCGGCGATCCGCTTCGACAGCGTCGTCGCCACCCAGTTCCATCCCGAGCGCAGCCACGTCAACGGCGCCCGCCTGCTCGCGGCCTTCGGCGCCTGGACGCCATGAGCGTTCGCCGACGCCTGATCCCGAGCCTTCTTCTCCGGCGCGGCCGCCTGGTGAAGGGCATCCGCTACGCGAGCCATCGCGACGCCGGGCATCCGGTGGGCACGGCGCGGGCGCATAACGCCCAGGGCGCCGACGAGCTGGCGCTGGTCGACATTGATGCGGCGCGCGAGGGGCGGGCTCCGGATCTCGATACCCTTCGCGCGGTCGCCGCGGTCACGTTCGTGCCCTTGACCTTCGGCGGGGGCATCGTCGACACCGAGACGGCGAGGGCCTGCATCGCCGGCGGCGCCGACAAGGTCATGGTCACCGCGGCAGCCCTCGACCGGCCGGCGTTGATCGACGAACTCGCCCACGTCCTCGGCGTCCAGGCGGTCGTGCTCGGACTCGACGTCATCCGCGACCACGCCGGCACCTACCGGCTCTACGACCACCGACGCCAGGCGGCTGTCGCAGATCGGGACTGGAAGTCCTGGGTGAAGGAGGCGACGGCTCGTGGCATCGGCGAAGTCCGCGTGATGGCGGTCGATCGCGAAGGGACACGCACCGGCCCGGACCTCGCCCTGCATGCTGAAGTGTCTGAGCTGACGCGGGTCCCGATCGTCCTCGAAGGCGGCGCCGGCACGCTCAAGCACCTCGACGAGGCCTTCGCCGCCGACGTCATGGCCATCGGGCTCGGCACCATGCTGGTGTTCTCCGACAACAACATCTTCAAGCTCAAGCAATTCCTTGGCGTCCGCGGGCATCAGGTCCGACGCCTGGAAAGCGCGTGAGGCCATGCTTCTCGGCGACCGCCCGATCGATGCGCCCAGACTGACCCTCCGATCGCTCGACGAGACGGCGGCGGACGGACCATATCTCGCCTGGATGCGGGATCCGGATGTGCTGCGCTACCTCGAAGCCCGCCACGGCGAGCACGACGCCCGGTCGCTCGCCGCCTTCATCCGCTCGGCCAACGACAGCCGCGACTCCCTGCTCCTCGGCATGTTCGAGCGCGAAACGAGCAAGCACGTCGGCAACATAAAGCTCGGGCCCATCGACTGGCCGAACCGTCGCGGCGAGATCGGTCTCATGATCGGCGAACGAGCGTGCTGGGGCCGAGGCTATGCGCGAGAGGCGATCGGTGCCTTAGCCGACTATGCATTCGCAGCTTTCGGCCTGCACAAACTGACCGCGGGGTATATCGAGGCAAATGTCGCGTCCGGTCGCGCCTTCGAAGCCGCTGGCTTTACGGTCGAGGCCCGCTACGCCCGGCACTTCCTGGTTGACGGAATCTGGACCGCCGGCTTACGGGTCGCACGCTTCTCTCCCGACAGCTAGCGCGGGGTATCGTCCGGCGCTGCGCCGAAGTATCGCGACAGGGCCGTCAGGAAGGAACTTCGACTGAAGCGCTGCCGGGCGTCGGTCGAAATCGTTTCTATCTGCCGCCGTCGCTCGCTGTCCGACAGCCGAAGAACCGCTTCGATTGCCTCCTCGATCTCCTCGAGACTGCACGCGGCGAGCATTGCTCCGCAGCGCGGCGGAAGATCGATGCCACACTCACGTGAGAGAACCGGATAGAGCCCGGCCTGCATGCAAGTGATCGCCGATGTCGATTGTCCCTCACTCGCGGAAGGCGCAAGGAAGCCGATGCAGGCCGCCGCCAGTTTTGCGAAATCGAAGGAGACCGGCGACATCACCCCATGGATCGTGATGTTTCGTGATCCAGCGATCCTCTCACCGTAGGCAGCGACGAACCAGGGTTCCTCGGCGGCAGGTCCAACGATCTCGAGACGCCAGTCCGGATGCCGGAGAAAGATCTCCACCGTCCGATCGAGACCCTTCAAGACAGCGCCATGGCCGGAAAACCAGAGCCACCGATGCGGTTCCGCGACATCACCCTCGACCCCGTGTTCGCGCAGTCTGGCGCCGGACGGCGATAGAAGCCGGATCTTCTTTCGTAGGGATGGCTCGTATGTCGCGCGCGTCACCTCGTTGCCAAAAAGCCAGCATTCATCCGCCAAGCGCAGCGACGCCATCTCGCCTGCCACATCTTCCAAGTTCCGCATCGGTGGTGCGGCAATGCCGGAACGCGCCTTGAGTTCGCGACGGCGCAGCGCTTCTTGAGCATTCTGGAAGTCGGGGCTGCTGCCGGTCAGCAGCATGATCTTTCGGCAGTCGGCACGCAGTCTTTCCGCATGCCGGCTCAACGCATTGTGCAGACAGAAGACGCCGTCATAACTCTCAGGACTGGGCCAGGCGTCGAAGAGGCCGACCAGGTCGACGGTATAGCCCAATTTAAGTAGCTGGCGGGCGATCGCGCGGCTTTCCCATTGGTTGCTGTGCCGGCTGAACCGCTCGTCGGCGTCAGGCAGCAGCACGCCGCCCGCGTTGTACCCCATCAGGAAACGTCTTCTCAGAGACCGATCGAGGGGTGTCAGCCGAGTGGCCGCGCCGACGCGTTCGACACCGACGGGTCCTATCGTCGGAACAACGAGCCACGGCGGCGGGTCGTCGGTGAGGATGTGGATCGTCGCCGCATACGCAGCGCGGCTGCCGACGCTCCCGGGATTCCTCGTAAAGTCGGCATGGAACGATATCGCAGCGTCCTCCAGCCGGCCCGAAGCCGTGAGCGCCAGCCCCCGTCCGAAATCATCCGTGATCGAGGAAGGCGGCGCTCCAGCCGAGTGGGCGAGGCTCTTGAGTGACTTCAGAAGGAGCCTCGCGTGGTCGACCAGCTCCGGGTGGCCATCGAGAAGGCTACGCAGGCGCAGTGCGGCCGCGGCGACTTCGCCGCCATCGACGCGCCAAGCGGCATGCTGAAGTTCGTGCGGAACGCTCCTCGTCAGCGCGCAAATCCGGCCAAGATCGACGTGGCTTGCGGGGTGGCCGCTCAACCGATGCAGCTCCCAACCCTGGGCCGACTGCGGCGACACGGCGAGGCTGCGCCGCACGGTCGCCCCCGCCTCGCCCCAGCGCGCGAGACCGGCCAGAAGCGTCGCGAGATTGAGAAGGGCCCCTCCGTCGAGGGCGACCCAAGTCGCCCGTCGCATAGCCGCCAGCGCTTCCGTTCCGCGTCCGCCCCCCGCAAGCGAAGCGCCATGCAGCTGAAGTCCCGCTCCGTCCGCCGGCGATATCGCCAGCAAAGTACGCGAAAGCGTCACCGAGCGGGCGAGCTCCCCGGACCGCAAGGCAGCCTCTATCCCAGCCAGGTGCTCACCCGACACGGCGCCTACCCCCGACGATGCCAGCGGACGAGGCGATCAACCACGGCCTTGGGGCCGTTTTCTGCATTCCAGGCCGCGGAGAGACGCCTCGCTTCGGCGGCTCGGGATGGGAGATCGGCGACCGCCCTTCGTATTGCTTCGTCGATTGCCGACGGAGTCCAGTCGTCGAAGGTTACGGGATCACCGCCCAACCGACGGAATGCGGCGCTCATCCACGTACGGTCCGGGATCACGAGCACCCGACCCGCGGACATCGCCTCGCAGAAGATCGCTGAGCTCGCGACCCGATAAGCGGACGCCAGATAGGGCAGACACACGATGTCGGCAGCGTCGAGAAGCCGATGATAGGACGGAAGGTCCAGGGCGCCTTCGATAAGCGAGAGGTCGCAACCGTTCGGCTCAGCCAGCCGGCGTACCTTCTCGACATTCGCCGTCGCTTCCGCGCTTTCGCCGGTGTCAAAGGTCTGGATCGATAGCCGGTACGGATATCCAGCGTCACGCGCGAGCTCGCTCAGGACAGGCAGATGCTGAAATCCCTTCATGTACCGCGCGTCGCCGAAGTATCCGACGACCGGGCGGACAGGAGGGGGCGGGCGGTGCGACGCTTGTGGCACCACGAACGGCAGAGGCAGGGTCGCGAAGTCGAGATCGAGCGCGGACCCGTGAGCCTGCGCATTCTCCTCCGTCTCGCAGCAGAACACTGCGGGACGCGCTAAGGTCGAGAGCACCAACGCCGGCACTTGCAGGCGCGGCACCTCGCCGGCATAGGCGTCGAGGTCGTACCGGAAGAGACACACCAGAGTCGGCAACGACGGAGCTGCGATCAACGAAAGCCATTGCGCAAGTGCGAGCAGCTGACGCGACGTCGTCGCCGGCACGAACACCAGCGTGTCGGGCCCTAGCTCCGCGGTGAGCGGAACCAGATCACGGTGGAAGACCGCGTTAAGAGCAACATGCGTCCAGGCCGCGCCGATTTCACGCCCGCCGGGAATATCGTTCAGGACCGCACGCCCGGGCGTAGTGAAGTGCCCGATCGCGCCAATCGCCTGTGAGACCGCTGGTTCGACATTCCGAAAGGCAAATATGCGCGTGTCGATGCCTCGCGCACGCGCCTCGCGCGCGATGCCTTCAAGGTAGTTGTAGTTGTGGCCGCTGAACGTCGTCAGATCCGGATCGAGGATAACGAGCTTCATCACACCATCCGGTCGCTAATCTTGCGAGCGGCAATACCTCTCAGATCATCGAGGAGCGAAGAGATGACGGACATCCAATCCTCGGGCGCGCGCTGTCGATACAGGCGGAGGCTTGGGTACCAGGGCGTGTCGCTACGTTCCAGGAGCCACCTCCAGTCGGGAGAGAATGGCAGGAGAAGCCAACCGGGGCGAGCCAATGCGCCGACCAGATGCATGACCGACGTATCCACGCCGACCACCAGATCCAGGGCCTCGATCTCGGCGGCAGTGTCGGCGAAGTCCCTGAGGGGCTCGATCCTCTCGACCTTTCCGGCGGGCAGGGGAAGGCGATCAAGGTCAGCCGCCCGCGGTCCCACCTGAAGAGGGACCAGCGTGACGTCGGGGAGCGCGGCAAGGCCGGCCGCCAGGCGCCGGAAGGCTTCCTCGTCGAGCGAACGATTGCGGTCGTTCTTGTGCTCCGGGTTGCCGGCCCAGACGAGCCCGACGTGGCGACCTCGTGCGAGGCCTCTTCCCCGACCGGACGGCGGCGCCGACAGATAGGGCGTATGCGACGGGATCGTCGACAGGTCGGTGCCGAAACGGTGCGGTAGGCTCAGCAGCGGCACGTGCGTGTCGAATGCCGGAAGCTCTCCACCCTTCGGCACGACGGCGGCGACGCCCTTGAGACATCCCATCAGCCTGACCAAGGGCGGCTGGCATTCGAGGATGACGCGAAAGCCTCGGTCGGCCAGGGCATCGAGGTAGCGCACGCACTGGATCGTGTCCCCGAGACCTTGTTCCGCATGCGCGAGAATGGTCCGACCGGCTCCGGGTTCGCCGAGCCAAAGCGGTGCACGGAAACCGCGATGCCAGGCCATGAAGGCGCGCAGCTTCCAGCGCTCCTCATAATCGGCGAAGCCACGAGCGAGATCCCCCGACACCAGCCGCGCGACGCCGCGGTTCCACTGTGCTTCGCCGTCGCTGTAGCCCGCGACCAGGGCCCGGTCGAACCACCGGCTCGCGGCCACGACTTCGTTCCGCGCGAGATGCTGCGAACCGAGGTTATTGAGCGCGTGTCGGTGCAGGGGCTCGTACGCGATCGCCCGCCGATGCCAGGTAAGGGCCTTCGGCGCTCCCGGCGGCATCGCCGTGCCCAGGTTCGTCATCGCCCCGGCGCTGTCGGGCGCCATCGCGACGGATCGCGAGAACCAAATCAGCACCAGGTCGTTCTGGCCGAGCTCGCGCAGCGCCGCTCCCAGATTGGCGATGGCTTCGACCAGCCGGGGCTCCAGGCCCAGGGCACGCCGATAGCAGCACGCGGCGGGCGCAGAACGTCCCATGGCCCAATGACAGGTTCCCAGGCGGTGCCATCCAGCTGCGCGATTGTGGTCGAGCGTCACCGCACGCATCGCCTTCTGCAGACGTTCGCGATCGTCCGTGGCGACGATCGCGGGGTCCGCGAACGCGTCCCAGCCGTCGACCCGCCCGGGAGCAAGCGCCAGTCCTCGGCGCAAGGCCCTCAGGCTTCCCCGCCTCTCTCCGATCCGGCCCTGAGCAAGGGCGCTTCCGATGAGAGCGGGCGCCGAAAGAGGGGCGAGAGCAAGGGCGCGCCCGAACGCACGCAGCGAGGCGAGGGCGTCACGATCGAGCCAGGCCGCCCCGGTGCGGATCCAGCCTTGATCGGCAGCCGGCGCCAGAGACACGGCCCGACGAAGCACCCTCGCGCGCCCACCGGGACTCGGATGAACCGACGCGAGCGCGACCAAGGCCTCGACGTCGAGCGCCGATATGCTCAGCAGACGCTGGAGCCATCCGCTCGCATCTGCGTCCTTCCCCGAGGACTGCGCATGAGCGGCGAGGTTGCTCAGGCTGTCGAGGCCGAGAGGATCGAGCGCGACCGAGCGTCTCAGCGCCAGCGCGGCATCCGCGAGACGACCCGACGCGAGCGCATGCGCGCCGGTCTGCGCCCAAGCAGCTCCCGGGTCCCCTCTATCGCTCATCGTCATCCGATATCCGATAGGAGGGCCAAGTCAGTGCTGATGCATCGGAAGCCACACGTCGGCGTGCCGATCGGCTTCCGCTATCTCCTGGTCGGACATCTCAGGGCGCAGCAGGTCCATGTTCCCTTCGGCCTCCGGCTGGCGTTCCCGGGCGGCGATCTTGAACCAGGCATATGCGTCGACCCGCGACCCGTAGGTTTCACCTTTCGCGATCATCACGCCGAGAAGGTTCTGAGCATCGGACAGCCCGGCCTCGGCCGCCCATTGCAGCCACTGCCTCGCCCGCTGGAGGTCGATCGGCGTCCCCGACCCGTTGCGATACGCCTCGCCCAGCTTCAGCATGGCCATCGGGAATCCGCCGTACGCGGCTTGCTCGTACCAGGCCTTCGCGCCGCTGAAGTCTGCGAGCCCGCCTTCGCCCCGCTCCGCCATCAGGCCGAGGTTGAAGGCGGCGGTCGCATTTCCCTGCCTGGCGGCATGTCTGAGCCATTTCCCAGCGAGCGCCGTATCGCGCGGCAGCCCGCCGAGCCCCGCCAGGTAAATCCCTCCCAGATACGCCTGGGCGTCCCCGTTGCCCTCGTCCGCGAGCTGACGCAGCAGCGGGATGGCGGCAGCGAAGTCGTTCCGCTGCATCAGGGCCGTGGCTCGGGCGAGGTCGTCTGCGGCCATCGCCGGAGGCAGCGACCCGATGAGCATCGCGCACCATAACGCGATGGCGACAAGGGCCTGACGGGACCTACTCATCTTGCGTCTCCCAGCCGTTCATGACTTCTCCGACACGTCCGCTTTCTCTCCGGCCGACGCGACCATACGTCGAAAAGCGTGCTCGAGCTTGCGCGCCATGTCGCCGGCGTCCGTCAGGGGCGACGCGGCCATCATCTCCCGCAATCCGAGACGGCTCCTTGCTCGTGCGTCATCGTCCGTCGCCAGGTTCGCGGCGATCCGTCGATATGAGTGGATGTCCGTGGCGACGAGATCGCCTGCGCCGATCGATCGCAGCAATGCCGCGGACTGCCGTTCGATGACCGACCGGCCGCACAGGCTGACCACGGGAACACCCATCCACAACGCCTCGCATGTGGTCACGCCGCCAGTGAAGGGAAAGGGGTCGAGAGCGACGTCGATGTCGCCGTACTCCGCCAGCATGTCCCGGTGCGCCGACGCACCGGCCAGCTCCAATCGTTCCGCCGCGATGCCGGCCGTCGCGAACCGGCGCTTCATGATCGCGGCGACTGCCGGCTCCGTCATCGACCACCATTTCAGGCGAAGGCGCGACCCCGGGACGTCCTTCAAGATTCCGGCCCAGGTCGCAACCACTTCATCGCCGATCTTCGGCGGGTAGTTGAAGCAGCCGAAGCGAACGAAGCCGTTGCGCGAACTCGGCGGCGGCACGATCGGCGGTGCATCGGACGGCGGAGCATAGCAGAAGCGGGGGCGATCCAGCCTGAAAGGCCGCTCCGCGAGATGCTGATCTACTCCGTCGGGCGAGTGCCCTTCGTCCGTCAGGAACCAGTCGATCGCGGGGAGCCCGGTGGTGAAGAAGCTCTCGATCCACGTCGCCTGGACCCGGGCTGGCCTGAGCGCGAATACCCCCAGCCTGTTGCCCGGTGTGTGTCCGGAGAGATCGACCAGAACGTCGATCCCGTCGGCTTGGATCATGCGAGCCGCGGCTTCGTCATCGAGGCCCGACAACTCCCGGCGAGCCTCGAGCGCCGGACCGAGATCGATGTCCGCTGGCGTCCCTCGACGCGACTGGACGTAGGCGAACACTTCCACCACGGCCGGATCATGGCGGGCGATGGCGGAGAGGCCGAGGTGGCGCGTCGAGGCGAGGGCGAAGGTCGAGACGTAGCCGACCCGGAGACGACCCTTGCGCGCTCCGACTGGAGAAGCACCTGGCCTCGAGTCCCGGCGCCACCAGGCCATGGCGAGGTTTGCCTGAGTCTCGGCGGCATCCGGCACATAGGCCAGGGCCATGAGCAGGTTCGAAACGAAGGCCGAGCGCCCGGGCGACAGCGCGCGGGCACGCCGATGCGCCGCCACAGCAGAAGACGGCGAGACCGCCTCGAGGCTCGCGTTGGCGAGATTGGCATGCGCGTCGTCTAGGGCCGGCTCGATCGCCAGCGCCCGCCGCGCCGCGCGGATCGCGACCGCCAGCCGTCCTAGATCGTGGCAGGCGAGTGCCATGTTCGACCAGGCGGCCGCATGCAACGGACCGCATCCAAGGGCGCGAAGAAAGAGCTTGGCTCCCTCTGCGATGCGGCCGCCTTCGTAGAGGAGGGAACCGGCACTGTTGAGAACGTCTGCATCCGCCGGAAAGCGCGCGACCGCTCGCCGCAAGATGCGGCCGCCCATCTCGCGGTCGGTCCGGGCGAGCCTCAGGCCGAGCTGCAGCAGGCGGCTCGCGCTCGGCTCGATCGCGATCGCGCGTCTCAACCAGTTGATCTCTTCCGCCGCAGCGCCGCGGACCATGCTCAGGAGGTCCATGAGTGCCGGCACGACCGGCGCCAGCGCGAGGGCACGCACCGCCATCCCGGGCGTCGCCGCTCCGAGCTCCGAGGCGGCAAGGCAGAGGTTCACCACGACGCGCACGTCGGCCGGAGAGAGCGCCGAGGCACGGGCGAGCAGTCGCATGGCGGCTCGTGGCGTACCTGCAGCCAGGTCCCTCGCGCCGCACCCATTGAGCGCGTCAACGTCCGCCGGTCCGAGGGCGATCGCCTGGCGATAGGCGACTCGCGCGCCGGCGAGGTCCCCCTCACGGTGATGTGCCAGAGCGGACGCGAGAGGAGAGGCGACGGTCATTCCAGCTGGCGATGCGGAGTTGTCTGATGCGCGGCGAGATCCGGCCCGGCTCGTAGCACGCCCTCGGGAGGAGGGTCGATACCGCTTGTTCCTGGAGAGTACGGCAGCTAAGCCGTTGCTCCATGGTGAATCTCCCGCGATCCGCGACAGGCGCGCACCTTTTGGCGTGCCGCGCTGCCATCGCGTTCGCGCCGGCCGAAGCCACCGCCCTGATTGCTCTCGGCTCGCACCTGGCCGACGACGGAAATCCGGTGAGCTCCCGCCCCTGGATCGATCGGGCGGTGGCCCTGTCCCCGGGACAAAGCTTGCTGCTGGAGGCAGCGGCGGCAGTAGAGCTTCGTACCGGCGACTTTGCCGCCGCGAGCCGCAGCCTTCGACGCGTCCTGGCCGTGGATCCTCAGGACGCGACCCGGCACGCGGCGCTCGCCCGTGCCCAGCACGTCCTGGCTCTCGGGCCTGCGCATCGGCGCGCGATCGAGCGCGCCACCGCGCTCGCTCCCTATTCGATCGAGGTGTGTCGGGTGGCCGCCTCGCTGCTGCGCGCGAGCGGTCGCCTGGCTGAGGCGCGCGCCGCCGGGCGTCGCGCCGTAAGCTTGGCGCCCGGCGATCCGGACGCCCTGGTCGAGGCCGCCCGCGCCGAGCAGGCCCTGAGCTTCGCAAACGCCGCGGCAGCTCTTGTCGAGAGGGCGCTCGCCATTTCGCCTGCTCACGCGGAGTACGCGAACCTCGCGGTCATGATCGCCTCCTATGCGGCGACCGCACCTCGGCTGGCCGTGGCCGTTCGTCGTCATGCAGAGATCGCGCGCAAGGCTGAGATCCGGTCGCCGATGCTCCATGATCCGCAGCCGGAGCGGCGTCTTCGCGTCGGCTATGTCTCTTCGGACCTCCACGACCATCCGGTCGGCCATAACCTCATCGGCCTGGTCGAAGCCCATGACCGCGACCGGGTGGCCGCCCATTTCTATGCCGCCGTCGCCCGTCCGGATGCTCTCACCGATCGATTCCGGACGGCAGCCAGCGCCTGGCGCGACGTCACCGGCCTCAGCGATACCGTGCTTTGCGATCTCATCGAAGCCGACCGCATCGACATCCTGGTCCATGTCGCGGCGCGGTTCTCAGGCAACCGGCCGGCGCTCGCATTCAGGCACGCGGCTCCCCTGCAATTCGCGGCCTACGATCTCACTTCTGCCGGCACCGACAGCGTCGTCACCTTCTCGGATCGCGATCTGCATCCGGCAGGGTCGCCCGAATATTTCGCCGAGCGGGTCCACCATCTCCCGACTCTCATCCTGTATGGGTCGCCGCGCGCCATCCCTTGTGAGCCGCCGCCCGCGCTGCGGAACGGCTTCATCACCTTCGGCTCGGCGAACAATCCTGCGAAATGGTCGGACCAGACCCTGGCGCTGTGGGCACGCATCCTGGAAGGGGTTCCTGACGCAAGGCTCTGGCTCAAGTTTCACGGGCGGACGGGCGACGCGCCGACGCGATCGGTGCTGCAGCAGCGCCTGCACGCCCATGGCCTCCCGCTCGATCGCGTCGACTTCGCCTCCGGCTCTCTCGCCAAGGACGAGCATCTGCAGGCGCTAAGCGCGGTGGACATCGCCCTCGACCCGCATCCCTTCGGCGGCGCGACGGCCAGCTTCGAAGCTCTCTGGATGGGCATCCCGGTCGTGACCCTGGCGGCCGATCGGATGGTCGGACGGACCAGCGCGATGCTTCTGCGTCATGCCGGCGCCACGGAGCTGGTCGCCCCGACGCCCGCGGCGTATGTCGAGACGGCATGCCGGCTGGCGACCGACGTCGGTCGCCTGCGGGAGATGCGGGAAACCCTGCGTCCTCGCCTCGCGGGATCGCCGCTAATGGACGACCGGAGCTATGCCGCTGCGGTCGAGCACGCCTATCGAGACGCCTGGACCTCCGCTTGCGCGCGGCACCATCGCCGCCAGACCTCACGATAGGCATCCTCGAAATAGCCGGCCTGCACCTTGCCGTCGCAAAGCGGAGACCGGCGCAGCCTCTCCCGAAGCTCGGCCCTCACCCTGGCCAACGCTCCGAGGTCTTGCGTGACGGCAGCGGCGATGGCTCCGAACTCGGCCGGCGACCGCGCGACGTAATTTCCGAGGCCGAGGCGATCCATCACCGCGTACCCGACGCGGCCCGCAAAGCGCTCGCCCAACAGAGTGATCACCGGGACGCCCATCCACAGCGCCTCGAAGCTGGAAGTCCAACCGCCGAACGGGAAGGGATCCAGCGCAATGTCGATGTCGTTCCAGAGTGCGAGCTGCTCGGCGCGCGTATGGTCGCCGCCACCGAACACGATACGGTCGGCGCTCACGCCCTCGGCCGCGAACATGCCGACAACGCGCCGCTGCACCGACGCATCGGCATACCAGTCGACGTACTTCAGGCCGACCCGCGAGCCCGGCACCGTCCGCATCGCCGCGCTCCACGCCGCGATCGTGGTCGGCGTCAGCTTGGCCGGGTTGCTGAAGGAGCCGAAGGTGACGCGACCCGCCTTCAGTGCGGGCAGCGCCTGAACCGGCGGCGCCAGATCATCGGGCGGCTGAAGGAAGAAGCACGGTAGGCGCAAGACGGTTTCAGTGAACCGCTCGCTCCAGCCTTCGCCGTCAATCGGGTGCAGCAGAGGATCCGAGATCCAGTAGTCGACCACCTCGAGACCGCTCGTCGAGACGTCATCCAGGCTCACCTGGATCGGTGCCGGCCGATGCGCCGTCACCAGCAGGCGGTTGTGTGCACTGTGGCCGCCGACGACGACAAGGATATCCACGCCATCCGCGCGGATCTGCTCGGCGAGGTCGGCGTCCGAAAGTCCGGTGACTTGCCGCCATACGCCGCTGCGGCGACGACAGCGTTCCGCCAGCTCGTCGGAGTATCGGATCGAGGCATACGCGTTGACCTGCACGCGCCCCGGATCATGGTTCTCGATCAGCTCGACCAGGATTCGTCCGAGCGGATGGTCGCGAAAGTCCTGAGAAACATATCCGACGACGATCCGCCGATCGGGGTCGGCGGGATTGGTGTGACGTCGGCCGGGCCGATAGTGCGGCCGGGCGTAGATATCCTCCCACCGCCGATACTCGGCGAACAGGGCATCGCTCGTAACCTCGTCGTCGTAGCTCATCGTGAAGATGAGATTGCTGTGCAGCGGACCCGAAGGAGCGATCGCGATGGCGCGCCGGTAGCAGGAAATCGACTCCTTGACGAAGCCGCCTGCCTTGAGGGCCTGTGCGGTGTTGTTGAGGGCCGTCTGGTCTGCGGGGGAAAGCGCCAGGGTTCGGCGGCCGATGCGCACCGCGGGCTCTACGAGACCGTAGCGGGACAGCGTGCCGGCGAGATTGCCGAAGATCATGAGGTTGTAGGCATCGCGCGCCAGGGCGCGGCCATAGGCGGTTGTCGCGGCGAGGAGATCGAACCGTTGATCGGCCAGCACCGCCATCAGGTTGAGAATGGCCGGCTCTTGCGGAGACTGTGCCAGCGCGCGCCGCGCCCATGCTTCGGCGCCAGCGATATCGCCGTTGCGGTGGTACCGCTCCGCCTCGAGAAATGGATCGATGACCGTGCTCATGAATGCGCGAACCTCGTCGTCCTTGCGGCAAGTGCCTGCTTCACCTCCTCGGCAACGGAGGTCCAGTCGCCGGCACGGGGCTGCCGGAAAAGCCTCATCGTAGGATACCAGGGCGTGTCTTCGCGCTTCTGCAGCCATCGCCAGTCCGCGGCATGTGCGAGCATCGTCCAGACCGGCCGGCCGAGCGCGCCGGCAAGATGGGCCACTGCCGTATCGCAGGTGATCAGCAGGTCGAGCTCGGCAAGGAGATCGGCGGTGTCCGCCATGTCGTGCTGCCATGGCGCCGCGTCCAGCATCGGCCAGCCGGAGGGGATCGGCTCGTCCGTCACCCTCATCGCGACGAACTGCACGTCCCGCATGTCGCGAAGACCCTCGAAAACGTCGAGGGGAAACGAGCGTCTCCGATCGTCCGCGTTCGCCGGATTGCCCTGCCAGCAGAGGCCCACGCGCAATGCCCGCCCCGCGTCCAGACGCCGCCTCCAGGCCAGCCGGCCGGAATCCTGCGGAGCGAGGTAGGGAACGGCGGCAGGCACGGAGCCCAGCGTCGTGCCGAAAACTGCCGGGAGACTCATCAACGGGCAGTTCCAGTCGTAACCCGGCTCGTTTACATCCGCGGCAACGACGTCCGCCACGCCGGGCAGCGTCTTCAGGAGGCGAACGAGCCTTGCCTGCACGGCAAGCACCGCCCGTGCGCCCCGCGCCGCGACGAGCGGAGCATATCGGCTGAACTGGATCGTGTCGCCGAGCCCCTGCTCGGCGAACAGAAGAACGGTCTTTCCGGCTGGATCCTCGCCACGCCATCTGCGGGCGGCGGGATGACGGTGCTTCTGCGCGCCGGGAACCTCGAAGCGGGTCTCCCAGTCGTCCCACGCTTCCAGAAACCTCCCGGCAAGCATGCGCGCTATCGCGCGGTTCCAGGTCGCTTCGGCGAAGCCGGGACGGGTCGCGACAGCGCGCGTCGACCAGACGTCCGCTGTTTCCAGCCTGCCGTCGCGGATCGCCAGGATCACAAGGTTGTTGAGGCTTTCCGGCTGGGCCGGCAGGAAGGCGAGCGCCTTCCGACTTTCCGCTCCTGCCTCATCGAGGCGCTCTTCGCGCCGGAGGCAGATGCCCAGGTTGCCGTGGGCTACCCCGTTTCGCATATCGATCGCAAGCGCCCGCCGGAGCCAGAGCGCTTCGGCGGCCGGCATCGTCTTCGCGAGCGCCGCCGCAATCGAGAGCAGGTAGACGTCGACGGCCGGCGCCAATGACACGGCGCGTCGCAAGGCGCGCAAGGCCGCCTGCATCTCCTCGCGATCGATGAGGACGCCGGCGAGCGCTGCCAGGGGGAGAGGCGACGCGGGCAGGACCGCGATGCACCGGCCGAGCCAGTCGATCGCATCGCTTTTCGCGCCCAGCTCGTTGCACGCGACCCCGAGAAGGTGCAGCGCCTGTCCGTCATACGGCATCGTCGCCAGATGCCCGCGCATCAGCCGAAGCGCCGCCGGTCCCTGCCGCTGATGCAAGGCCGCGACCGCCGCTTCCAGCTTCGGATCAAGCAAAGCGCGCTCGCAGGTCGTCGGCGACTTTCCTCGTCACGTCGGACCAGGACTCGTCCGGCTTACGGCGTATGAGCCGGGCACCCGGATACCAGGGTGTATCCTCGCGATCACGCAGCCAGCGCCACGCGGGGTTGGGCGCCAGCAGGATCCAGAGCGCCTGCCCCATCGCGCCGGCCAGATGCGCCACCGAGGTCTCGACGGAAATCACCAGGTCGAGCTCTGAGATGGCGGCAGCCGTATCGGCGAAGTCCACGAACTGGTCTCCGACCGAGAGCAGGCCGGGTGCGAGGATGGGCTCAGGCGCCTTCTGCAGCGAGACGAAGGACAGACCCTCGACCGCCAGAATGGGCTGCAGGTCGGAAAGCCGGCACGAGCGCTTCTGATCGAAGCCGCTTCCGGGATTTCCCGCCCAGCACAATCCGATGCGCGGACGGTGGCAGTCCGCCAGCCGCCGCACCCATGCCGCTTTCAACGCCGCCGGCGGCCGGATGTAGGGAGTGGGCGGAGGAATTGTTTCCACCGTCGTCGCGAAAAGTCCCGGCAGGCTCTCCATCGGAAGATAGGCGTCATAGCCGGCCTCGACCGGCGGAACGGCGCCACGCTCGATCACTTGGTCGATGCCGGGATATCCCTCGAGCAGTCGGGGAAGGCCCGGCTTCACCTCGAGCGTCAGGCGATCCACCCGCGCCCTCGCCAACGGCACATAGCGAAGGAAGTTGAAGACGTCGCCATAGCCGATCTCGTCGTGGACGAGCAGGTGCGCGGCACGCGTCCTGCCGTCCCAGCGGGGCAGGGCGAGTGTGTGTGGATAGGCTTGCTGGACCAGGAAGCGGACGTCGAAATCCGCAAAACCCTTCCGCCAGTCGCCTTGCCCGAGGCGGGTCAGGCATCGGTTCCATCGCGCCTTGGGGTGGCGGGGCTCGATGACGACCGCCCGTGCCGAGGCGGAGACGGCCGCGTCCCGGTCGCCACGCTCCTCGAAGATGCCCCCGATATTCAACCAGCCTTCGAACATGGCGGGTGCAAGGACGACTGCGCGTCGTGCGCAAACCAGACCATAAGGCCAGTCGTCCTCTTCGACGGCGACCCGGCCCCGATTGATCCAGGCCGACGCCCGCTCGCGGTCGGCGGCGAGAACAGCCTCCAGGATGGTGCGCGCTCCGGCAACCTCGCGGCGGTCGAGCAGGACCGCCGCCAAGCTGACGGCCAGGCCGATATCCGTCGGGTCGATGGTCATCGCGCGCTGGAGACTGCGGACCGCAGTCTCCGGATCCCGTGACGCTCGCTCGACCCAGGCGGGCGAGTAGGTCGGCTCCAGCGTCAGCGCCCGTTTGAGCGCGCGCCGCGCGTTACGGTTCTCGGCGGTCGCGACCGCATAGGCGAACTGCACCGCGGAGTCCTCGACGGTCGCGGCGGCCCGCCCGAGCCAGCTGGCCGCGCCGTCCTCGCGCCCCCTGAAGGCGGCAAGCCCGAGATCGACGAGGTCCTGCGGCGACGAAGGGGCATCGGCGAGCCGCCGCCTCAAGGCGAAGGAGCCATCCTGTCCCTTCATCGGTGCTGGAGTGCCGCGTACATCGCCGCCGGCTCCGCTTCGTTCAGCGTAACCCCGACTCTATGCCTTGGAGGAATGAACTGCGACGTCGGCGACTGCCGGCGAATTCATCGCCTCCGATCCGACGACGCGCCCGTGACATTCCTTGAAGCGCAATCCCGATCCGCATGGGCACATCTGCAGGCGCTTGACGCGGACAGGCTCGGTCGGCGGCGGGGGCGGTGCGGGATTTTTCACCGGGTCGGGGTTGGGAACGAGGCGCGACAGCGAGCGCGCGACGGTCTTTCCGACCTCCGCCAGCATCTCCTCGAAAAAGCTGTAGGCCTCCTTCCGGTATTCCTGCAGGGGGATCAGCAAGGCCGTCGACCGCAGATTGACGCCGAAGCGCAGGTGCTCGAGGGACGCGATCTGGTGGAGCCAGCACTGGTCGAGGGCGTGCATGACGACGTAGCGCGTTACCCGAAGGCGTTCACCCGGCTCGAAGGCCTCGAGCCGCTGCCTCCAGAGGTCGACGACGCAGGTCTCGATCCTCTGCAGCATCTCCTCGTCGGCGATGCCTTCCTCGGCGGCCCAGGCCTCCACCGGAACGACCAGATTGAACAGATCGAGCAGATCGGCCTTGAGGCCGGCAAGGTCCCATTGCTCGGCGTACGCGTCCGGCGGTATGCGGCGTGCGATCATCGCCGCCAGGATCTCCGTCCGCATGGGCGCCAGCCGATGGTCGAAATCCTCTTCGGCCAGGATCTCGCGACGCAGGTTGTAGACGATCTTTCGCTGGTCGTTGGCGACGTCGTCGAAGTCGAGGATGCGCATGCGGCTCTCGACCTGCATCTCCTCGACCGTGCCCTGGGCCTTGCGGATCGCACGGGTGAGCCAGGAATGGAACATCGCGGCGCCCTGGTCGAGCCCGATCTTGTCGAGCCGGCGGCGCAGCCGGTCGGCGCCGCCGAAGATGCGGATGAGCTCGTCGTCGAGCGACAGCATGAACACCGTCTCGCCCGGATCTCCCTGGCGACCTGCACGACCGATCAACTGATCGTCGATGCGCCGGCAGTAGAAGCGCTCGGTGCCGATGATGAGCAGGCCGCCCGCCGCCCGCGCCGCTTCGCGCGCCTCGGCCACCTCGCGCGTGATCGTCTCCGTGACCCTGGCGATTTCCGCCGCATCGCTCATGCCGGCAGTTGCCTGGGCGACCCGATGGGCGAGGTTGCCACCCAGCTGGATGTCGGTGCCTCGCCCGGCCATGTTTGTCGCGACGGTGACCGCGCCCGGCCGACCCGCCTCGGCGATGATCTCGGCTTCGCGCTCGTGCTGACGGGCGTTGAGCACCTCGTGCGCGATGCCGTGACGCGAAAGTTCCGCCGAAATGGCCTCCGACTGCCCGACCGACGTCGTTCCGATCAGGATCGGCTGTCGGCGCGCGTGGTGCTTCTTCGTACGCTCCACGATCGCAGCCAGCTTCTCCGTCGAGGAGCGATAGACCTCATCGTCGCCGTCGACCCGGATCATCGGCCGATTAGTCGGGATGTCGACCACGGAAAGGCCGTAGATCTGCTGGTACTCCTGCGCGTCCATGGAAGCTGTACCAGTCATGCCGCCGATGCGGCGATAGAGGCGGAAGTAGTTCTGGTAGGTGGTCTGCGCGACGGTCGTTCCCTGGTTACGAAGCGTCAGGCCTTCCTTGGCCTCGAGCGCCTCGTGCAGTCCGTCGCCGAGCCGCCGGCCCGAGAGCATGCGTCCGCGCAGCTCGTCGATGACGACCACGTCGCCGTCCTTGACGATGTAGTCGCGGTCGCGCTTGTGGAGATGGTGGGCGCTGAGCGCCTGACTCACGAGCTGAACGAGCCAGAGGTTCTGGTGGTCGTAAAGGTCGCCTTCCTTGATCAGGCCAGCGCCCTTCAGCAGCTCCTCGATCCGGTCGATGCCGTCCTCGGTCAGCTGCACCCGGCGCTGCTTCTCGTCGAGATCGATGTGATCCGGGTCGAGTTGCTGGATCAGCCGATCGACTTCGTAGCAGGATGCCGACGTTTCCAATGACGGCGTCATGATCTCGATCGGCATCCGCGCCTCGTCGATCAGGACGGAGTCGACCTCGTCGATGATTACGTAGTCGAGGTCGCGCTGGACGATCTCGTCGAGGGAGTGCCGGAGATTGTCGCGCAGATAGTCGAAGGCGAATTCAGTATGCACTCCGTAGGTGATGTCGGCCTGGTAGGCGCGCTTCCGGTCAGCCACCTCCATCCCCCCGGTGAGGCTCGCGACCTCGAGGCCGAGGAAGCGATACACAGCTCCCATCCACTCCGCATCGCGTTTGGCCAGGTAGTCGTTGACGGTCACGACATGCACGCCGCGGCCGCCGAGCGCGTTCAGGAACGCCGGCATCGTCGCCGCCAGCGTCTTGCCTTCGCCGGTCTTCATCTCGACGACGAGGCCCTGGTGAAGGGCGATGCCGCCCATGATCTGGACGTCGAAAGGCCGCTGGCCGAGAACGCGCTTAGCCGCCTCGCGAACCGCGGCGAAAGCCGGAACCAGGAGATCGTCGAGCGGCGTTCCCGCCGCCGCCTGCTGCTTCAGGTCCCGGCCCCGCGCCTGCAGCTCCTCGTCGGAGAGCGCTGCGAATTCCGGCTCGCGCGCCGAGATCTCCCGGCAAAGGCGGGAGATCTCCCTGCGGGCGGAAACGGTGGAGAGCCGGCGGATACCGTCGCCGAGAACCTTTAGAGCTTTCATGATCGACTCGACCTTTGCGACGCTTCACACGGCACGACCAACGCCCGTCAGAGCGCACTCCGTCCCGGGGGCCGTGGGGTAATATCAGGCATTCACGATATCGCCGTAGTTCTTCTCTTCGAGAATGCTCGAACCGAGCCGATCGTCTATGCGCCGTTTGACTTCCGCGCGCTCCCGGTTGAGGTCGAATGCCCGCATGCAAAGCCGCGCAAGTGACTCGTCGTAGATGCCCTGCCGCCGACGCTCATAGACCTGATCGGTCAATACCCAGATCTCGTCGTTGATCCGCTCAAGTTCAATACACAAACGATTCATGACTTCGTCAATTTCAACGGTCCGAGATTGAATCTTCTGCAAGCGCTCCAGTTCAGAAACGACATTCGCCTGCTTCGCCGCTCCGACCAGCCTTTGCTTCTTTATCTTTAGAATTACAATGCGATCTAGGAGCTCTCCTGGGGAGATCTCGATTTGCACTAACATTTCCGGCCCCCTGAATATCGGTCTGCTGGTACCACCTCCTCGACGGTATGTTCAAGAAGCGTTCCCAGCCTTCCGCGCGCTCTGACGGACAATAATCTTATGTCATCTGCTGGAAGCCCCAGGCGGCCACTTCGTGTCGCGGTGGCAGGCCTCGGTTTCGGATACGCTGTACATCTTCCCGGTTGGCTTGACCAGCCGGGGGTCGAGGTCGTCGGCGTCGCCTCTCGCCGTCGCGACAAGGCCATCGATGCCGCCGCCCGGCACGGCATCGCCCATGCGACCGACGACGTCGAGGAGTTGCTGGCGCTTGAGCCGGACATCGTCTCGATCGCCCTCCCGCCCGATGTCACGGCGGCGGCGGTGCAATCGGCGCTGATGCGCGGCATCGCGGTCGTGAGCGAGAAGCCGATCGCGGCAACCCTCGCCGAAGCCTCCGCTCTCGCCCGCCTCTCGGCAAACCTGACCACGGCGGTAAATTTCAGCTTCTCCGAGCTCGACACGTTCCGGGCGCTCCGTGACGGACTCGTGTCGGGAGAACTCGGGACGCCGATCCGGGCGGAACTGGCTTGGCGAACCGAGTCCTACGCGCACAAGCATCACATATGGAGCTGGAAGACCGACGGTCGGCGCTTCGGGGGGGTCGTCACCAGCTTCGCCAGTCACGTTGCGCATCTCGCCGAATGGTTGCTCGGTCCGATCCACTCTCTCGAGGCCTCCCTCGACAACTTGCGCACCCGGACCTTCGCGCCCCCGGACACCTTGGCTGCATGGGATCGCGCGGAGATCCTGCTGCACCATCGCAACGGTACAACCGCTCGCGTCCTGCTCGACAATGCAGCTCCTGGCGAAGACATCCACGAATGGGTGATCCTCTGCACCAAGGGAAGCTACCGCCTGGTCAAGGAGCAGCCCGGCATCATGACCGGGTTCGCGCTCTACCGCGTCCCGACCGACGGGGCGGCCGAGGTCGTCGCCAGGGATCGGCACCAGGACAATGCCGGCGGCCGGGCATTGCCCTTCCGGCGCCTCCTTGATCGTTTCGTCGCGGCGGTCCGCGCCGGCGGCCAATGCGAGCCGGGCTTTGCACAGGGATGGCGCACCCAGTATCTCATGGCGCAGATCGAGGCCTCCGCGTCCACCATGTCCGTCCTCACGTGCGATGATCTCATTCTCCGTACCTGACCAGAGCTACTTCCTCGCGCTCGCCGACTATTCGCGCGACTTCGCGGCGCGCCTCGGCCTCAGCGACAAAGCCCAGCCGCTCGATCGCCTGCTGGGCGACCTCAAGCCGCGCCTGGAGCGTATGCGCGATGCCGAGACGGCCCTCATCGCCGCGATCAGGCGGCCGGTGTCGGTCCGCACGCGCGACGGCTCGCGGGCGGTCGGGATGAATACCGTCGGCCTGCTCGCCGATCGGCTAACCATTCTCGTCGTCAAGGAATGGAACCTGCGGCACCGCAACGCCGATGCCGGCGGAGCGGACGTCCTGACCCGGTCCGAGATCCCCGAGATCTGCCGGGCCTTGGCCCAGGCGGAGCCGGATCAACCTCTCTATGTCGGCAAGATCTCCACGATCCGCGCCGGTGCCGAAGCCAGGACATGGGCCGAAGCCTATTTCGGCCTCCTGTCCGCGAACCTTCTGCTCTGGGAAGCCCAGGAGGTTCTCTACCGGCGCGGCATTCTGGAACTGCCGGCCGAGGAGATCCGCTCCTATATCCGCTGGTTCTCGCTCGGCAACATGCTGCGGAACGAATACATGGCCCTCTGTGAGCAGCTGTTCTGGCAGCAGCCGTGAGCCCATCAGGTGCCGCATTCATTTCCCGCGCGGATGCGGAGAGGTCCGAGATCCTTCTGCATCGTGGCGTCGAGGCAGGCCTGGCGGGACATCACGGTCTGGCGTCGCGCCTGATCGCCGGCGCTCTCGCGCTGATGCCGGCCCGCGCCGAGCTCTGGGCCAACCAAGCGATCGCCGCGCGATCTATGGGACGGGTCGGCCTGGTCGAGGAATACGGACGCCGTGCGCTGGTCCTCGGTCCCGATCGTGCCGAGATATGGGGGTTGCTGGCCGACCTGGTGGCAGCGTCGGACACAGGTGGCGCCCGCCGGGCATATCGGGTCGCTCTCGCACTCGATCCCGAGACCCCAGCCGTCTGGACGAACCTGGGCCTGCTCATCCGGCAGCTTTCCGATCGCCGGCGCAGCCTCGCCTACACGCGACGCGCGCTCGTCCTCGATATCGCCAGTGCCGAAAGCTGGAACAACTTCGGCCTCGCGCTGACCGACCTTGGGCGGTTCGGCGAGGGCAGAGCCGCCTTCGAATTCGGCCTCTCGCTCGACTCGAGCCTCGGGTCGCTGCATTCGAACTTGGCGCACATCCTCGTCAATGGCGGTCAGGTCGAGGAAGGCCTCATCTCTTACCGGCGAGCCGTCGCTCTCGAGCCGCAGCGGGCCGAGGCGCTCAATGGTCTTGCCGGTGCGCTGAAGGACCAGAGCCTGGCGGATCTCGCGACCGCGACGGCGCGCTGCGCGATGGCCTGCGATCCTGGCAGCGTCACGGCGGCCAAGACGTATCTGACGTGCCTCCTGCACCTGCCGCGCCTCACGCCGGACTGCTTGTTTGCCGAACATCGGCGGGTCGCTGCCCGCTTCGAAGCAAAAATCCACCCGCTGCCAGCGCCGCCCAACAGCAAGGATGCGACGCGACGGCTGATCATCGGCTACGCGTCCTCGGATCTCCGCGGGCACCCGGTGGCTCGGTACCTGAAGGCTGCCTTCGATCACAGAAACAGCGACCGGTTCAGCTTGAACGTCTATTCCGACGTGCGCGCGGAAGACGCCGAGACGGCGTGGTACCGGTCGAAGAGCGATCTATGGCGCGACGTCCAAGGGCTCGACGATGCGGCGGTGGCGCGAGCCATCCGTCAGGATCAGGTGGATATTCTGGTCGTCCCGGCCGCCCACTTCGACGACAACCGCTTGTTCCTTGCCGCTCACGGAGCAGCACCGATCCAGCTTTCGGCCTTCGCCGGTACCACGACGGGGGTGCTCCGTGCGACGCACTGGCTGACCGACGCCATCCTTCATCCTGACGCAACCGAGGAGCGTTTTTCGGAAGGGCTTCAGCGGTTGCCCATCCTCCATTTCTTCCGGCCGCCGGCATCCGATCCGCCGATCGTGGAGCCTCCGTCGGTATCCAAGGGATTCGTCACGCTCGGCTGCTTCGTGAATCCGGCACGCATCAATGCCGATGTGATCCGCTCCTGGTCGCGCATCCTCGCCCGGCTTCCTACCGCGAGACTGGTGCTCAAGAACCGGACAGCATTCAAGAATGCCGAGATCCAGGTTCGCTATCGTCGTCTGTTCGAAGCTGCCGGAGGCGACTTCAGCCGTGTCGATCTCATGACCTCGGATGACAGCCGTTACGATCACCAGAAGCGCTACAACGATCTCGACATAGTCCTCGACACGTTTCCCTTCACAGGAGCCTCGGCCAGCTTCGATGCCCTGTGGATGGGGGTTCCGGTCGTTACCCTGTCGGGGTGGAGCTTCGTTCAGCGGATGACCGAGTCATTCCATGTCCCGCTGCAGCTGGAGAGGCTGGTGGCACGGTCGACCGAGCAGTACGAAGAGATCGCCGTATCCGTCGCCATGGATCAGGAATGGCGATCCTCGCTCAGAGCCGCTCTTCGCGGCCGGATCTCAGGCTCGATCCTCTGCGACGGTCCCGCCTACGCACGCGCGCTGGAAGGCGCCTTCAGAACGATGTGGACCCGGTGGTGCGAAACGCCTCAGCTGCCCTAGGCAGCTAGGACTTGGCGACGACGAGGCGTGCCTGGCCCTGGAGGTACGACTTGGAGGCCGGAACAGCGGGCAGGGACGGATGGACCGTAAGTCCTCGCGCGGAAACATCCACCTTGGCCCCGTCATAGACTGCGAGGACATCGGGCAGGATCGCCTTCACCCGATAGGCGAACGCGGCGGTCGCCTGATAAGCGGCGCCGAACTGCTGGGCGAGCACGGCCCAGGGGATCTCGATCGAACGGGACAGCCGGGGAAGCCGGTGCGCGAGCCAGACGTAGAGATCCAGGCACAGCGGCGAGCCCTTGAGATAGGCGATCGCGCGCGGATCGAGCGGAACCGCATGATTGCGGAGATGGTCGTAGAACTGCGGCGTGAGCACGACCGCCTTCGGAAAGAAGGTACCCTCGTCGGCCGCCCACAGATGAAGCCCGCCCTCGACCAGTTGCTGGTCGTGGATGACGGCTTCCTGGGTCTCGGTGTGATCCCACTGGAAGGTGAAGGAACAGCGCGAGATGCGAAGCGCCTGCTCCCGGATCGCCTTGATGCTGCCGCGCTCGCCCCCGGTGACAGGAATGCCGAGGCTTCGGATCCACGCCGTCATCGACTTGCCGAGGCTGATGGTGCGCGACTTGATGCCTTCGGTCATCAGGTAGACGAGGATCAGGCGGGCCTTGGCCCCGTAGGGCACGCCGACGAC
>CAZZLX010000001.1:0-66876 GCA_964655235.1 uncultured Rhizobium sp. | reverse complement strand
GTAGGGCACGCCGACGACACGCATCTGCCCCTCGGTGACGATCGCGCCGGGCGTGATGATCAGGTGGAACTTGCCGTTTGAGCGGATCCATCGCGCCTCGTCGTTCTCGGGGCGCATGTGCGGCAGGCCGGCCAGGCAGAAGCCGGAATGCAGGTAGGAAATATCCTCCTCGATCGAGCTCATGATCTCGTGCGCGGCCTCGAGCCGGCGAAGCTCTCGGCGCGGAACGGCTTGGCTTTCGGCTTCCCTGAGAAGCTGCTTGAAGCCCTTGAGCAGGAGCTGGTTGTGGATCTCGGCCATGAGCTGGATGTCGGTGGATGCGAGCGCACACTAACAGCGGGTTTAGCGCGTGGCCAAGGACGGCGGCATGGCTCCTCGCCCTTATCCTCACGATCCTTTCTATGACGCGCTGAATCTCTAAGCCCGGTCGTGCGCCTATATCCGACTAGAGGTTTCTTATAGAGGATGAGGCTTAGAGATGCTGCGCGGACGGACGAGGGCGCGGTTAGCGGTTCTGCGCGGCTAACCGTCTCGAGCCGTCGGTCGGCGCTGGCGCTCTGCGTGGATGGTTTTCTCCGCAGAGATTCAGCGTGGCAAGCCGGGGATGGTCCGAGGGGCCCGTCCGGACCGTTTCCATGCTCGAAGTCGGGGGTATCCATCACAGAATCTGCGTGGTCTAGGCGACTATTCGCATGATCGCATAGCGGTGTCCGGGGAACGGCGAGTGCTCCGCACCTTTAAGGTATCAGGATGCGCAGCCCCCGGTCTTTCCTACGCTGAATCTCTGATGCCGCCGTTGCGAGGCCCGGCATCGACGTCCCTCACGCTGAAACTGTGATCGACCATAATCGGGACCGGCAGCAGCCTTGACAGGGCAGGCGATTGAATGTCCAAGACGTTCCCGCGCAAGGACATCGAGTAGCCGGCCCCGTCCGGGGCAATCCGGCCCAATCGCCCAAGGAGCAGCCGTCGTGACGAGCCCTCGTAACATCAAGACGATCTTCGCCGATGGCTTCGGCAAGATCTCGGTGGTCAACAACGTCGTGCGCCTGGACCTGGTCGAGGTCGAACCGGTCGCCGGCAGCGGCAATCAGGAGCTGCAGGTGGCGCGCCTGATGCTGCCGCTCAACATGATGCCGGGCCTGCTCGCCGATCTGAACCGTCTGGTCGCGCAGGCAGGGGGAGGCCAGGTCGCCGCAGCTCCGCAGGTCGCGCCGGCGTCCCAGCCGGCCCCGGCCCCTGCCGCGAGCTCGGGCATGATCCCCGCCCCGCCGCTCGGCCCGCCGCCCCGCTGGACCCCGAAGAGCTGATCCAAAGACGTCTCGCGCGTCTTCGCGGCGGAGACGGCTCCAGCCGGTCCTGAGGCCACACGTCGGTCGCCATGACGACAGCAACGGCCCGTCGCATGGTTCCGGTGATCGAGGCCCCAGGGAGTCCTGGACTGCTGGAGCAGCTCGCCTTCGGTCTTCACGACGACGGTCGTATCGCGGAAGCGGTGGTCTGGTTCGCGCGTTCGCTGGCGATTGCTGCCGATCGCCCACGCGCCGAGCTCGGCCTCGGCCTGTGCGCTTATAGAAACGGGAACGGCCTCGGCGCGCGCCGGCGGTATCGACGCGCCCTCGCCATCGAGCCCGGTCAGGTCGAAGCCGCCAACAGCTGTGGCGTGGCCGAGCTTGAGCTCGGCGCTTCGGCCCCCGCGGAGAGATGGTTCCGGCGCGCGATATGCCTTCGCCCGACCTGGTTTCCCCCTTACGGCAATCTCGCGAATGCTCTTCGCGGCGATGGTCGGCTGGCCGCGGCGATGCGCGCCAGCCGGCAGGGTCTGGCACTTGCCCCGCAGATACCCGCCATTCTCAGCAACCTGGCTCAGATCCAGCAGGCCACGCTGGATCACGCGGGCGCCGACCTGGGCCTGCAGCGCGCCTTGGCTGTCGCAAGGAACGCAGCCATCCACAGTAACCTCGTCTTCGCCAGAACCTATCGCCCGGATGTCGATGAGCGGCGGCTCTTCGCCACCGTGCGTGCATGGAGCGCGCACTACGCCTCGTCGTCGGCACCGCCGCGGACGCGCGACCCCGATCCCGACCGGCGCCTCAAGATCGGCTACCTCTCGTCCGATCTTCGGAGCCATCCGGTCGGGTGGAACCTGATCGGCCTGATCGAGCATCACGACCCGCGGGTCGTCGGTATCCACGGCTATGCCGCGGGGCCGGTGTCCGATGGCCTGGCGGGCCGCTTCCGGGCCGCCTTCGGGGACGGCTGGCGCGAGGTCGCGCGTCTCGACGACAGGGAGGTCGCCGCGCTGATCGCCGCCGACGGGATCGACATCCTGGTCGCCGCCGCCGGCCATACCAGCGCCAACCGTCCTGGCGTCGCGAGCCACCGGCCGGCGCCGATCCAGGCCTCGATGCACGACCTGACCTCGACCGGCCTCGCGGCGATGGACTACTGGTTCACCGACGCCGACCTCAACCCGCCGGACGGCCCGGAGCTGTTCACCGAGACGCTGGTCCGGCTGCCGAGCTTCTATCTCCATACCGCTCCGTCATCGCGTCCCCACGATCCTCCGCCCGCAAGGGAACGGGGACCGGTGGTCTTCGGGTCGACCAACAACCCGGCGAAGCTGAGCGAGGAAGTCCTGGCGCTGTGGGCGCGGGTGCTTGTCGCCGTACCGGGCTCGCGTCTTTCCTTTCGATACTTTGATCACTTCGCGCACGAGGACGGGCGGACGCCAATCAAGGCCTGTCTTGCCCGCCATGGGATCGACGGCGACCGGTTGGACTTCGTCATCGGCCGTCGCGAACGCGACGACCAGCTCGACCACCTGGCGTCGATCGACGTCATTCTGGATCCGTTTCCCTTCAACGGGGCGACGACGACCTTCGAGGCTCTGTGGATGGGGGTGCCCGTCGTGACCTTGGCCGGTCGGCGGTTCCTCGGCCGGGTCGGCGCGGCGCATCTGCGCCAGGTCGGTCTCGACGAGCTGATCGCGGCGACGCCCGACGACTACGTGCGGATCGCGTCCGCGCTGGCGTTGGATCCGACGCGGCGCGCTTCGCTTCGCGCTTCGCTTCGAGGCCGCGTGCTCGCGTCGCGCCTCTGCGATCCCTTGCGATATGCGAGAAGCGTGGAAGCGGCTTACCGCACGATGTGGCGGGCGCACTGCGCCGGCCAACGATGGAACGGACTCCTGACGCTCGAGGCGGCTTGCTGACGCGGATCGTATACGCGTACCGCCGCGAATTCGCACGGTCGAAGCAAGGCGAAGAATGCCGCAGAGCGATTGAACCCGTCGGCTGCTCGTTCCGACGAAAGGGTGTCGGGGAGCCGTTCTGACATGCCTGCTTCACCGACATCGGCCGAACGCCGGAACTCTCCAAGCCGGCGATGCATTCGTTCTAAAGGTGAGGCGTACCAAGGACGCCTCACCTTTATTTCCAGAAACAGAACGCTGATATCCGCCGCTGCCGCTTCCTGAGCGAGGTCAGCCCGGGCCGAGGTTGCTGTCGACCATGCCGCTGTCGAGCGGCGTGCCGCGCGGGATATCGCGCGTGGCGCGACGGCCGAGCACGGCGGGCAGGTGCTTCGGCGCCATGCCGAAGCCGGGCCGGATCGAGCGGATGTTGCGCTCGTCGAAGACATCGCCCTTGCGGATGTCGGCGACTGCATAGAGCGAGCGGCGGAACACGGTGTTACCGCGCTCGCTCGGCTTCAGGTCATATCCGGCCTTGCCGAGCGCGGCTGCGGCGGTGCGTACGGCCGGGACCAGCGCCGCGAGCTCGGCCGGCTCGAGCGAGAAGGCGGAGTCCGGACCGCCGTCGGCGCGCGCCAGGGTCAGGTGCTTCTCGATCACCACCGCGCCGAGCGCCGCGCCGGCAACCGCGACCGCGATGCCGTGGGTGTGGTCGGAGAGCCCGATCGGGCAGTCGAAACGTCGGGCGAGGTCGGGGATGGTGGCGAGGTTGGCTTCCTCGGCCGGAGTCGGATAGCCACTCACGCAGTGGAGCAGCGTGAGCGCCGTGCAGCCGGCATCGCGTGCGGCGGCGACCGCCTCCTCGATCTCGGGCATCGTCGCCATGCCGGTCGAGATGATCATCGGCTTGCTGGTCGCCGCGGCGCGTCGGATCAGCGGCAGGTCGACGATCTCGAACGACGCGATCTTGTAGGCTGGCGCGCCGAGCTCCTCGAGAAAGTCGATCGCGGTCGGATCGAAGGGAGCGCTGAACACGTGGATGCCGAGCTCGCGGCCCTTGGCGAAAAGGTCGCGATGCCATTCCCAGGGCGTATGCGCCTCGCCGTAGAGCTCGTAAAGCGAGCGCCCGTCCCAGAGGCCGCCGGTGATGCGGAACTCGGGCGCGTCGTGGTCGATGGTGATGGTGTCGGCGGTGTAGGTCTGGAGCTTCACGGCGTCGGCGCCGGCCTGCTTCGCCGCTTCCATGATGGCGTAGGCGCGCCTGATGTCGCCGTTGTGGTTGCCCGACATCTCGGCGACGACGTAGGGCGGGTGGCCGGGGCCGATCTCCCGGCCGGCGATGTTGATCGACGTGGCAGGCATGGGGCCCTTCTTAGCCGATACGCGCATTGCCGTCATTTGGGGATCCTGCCGGCCCGGGGCCAGGGGCGGCCGTCAGAGACGGGCCAGTACGTCGGCGACCCGTTCCGCGCCTCTTCCATCCACCAGCGCTTGACCGGCCGCCGACAGCCGTCGGCGCTCCCCGGAGTCGGCACGAAGCCGCTCGATCGCATCGGAGACCTGCGCAGCCCCGATCTCCTCGACCTGGCCGAGAAAATGCCAGAGGCCGTCGCGGGAGAGGGCTTCGGCCGCCGGCACCTGATTGTCGGCGACGGCGATGCCGATCACCGGAACGCCCAGCGACAGCGCCTCCCACACGGTGACCCCGCCGGCGAGGATCGCGAGATCGGCCCAGGCAAGGAGCCTCGCCATCGAGCTGGGACTGCGGATCACGTGGACCGGCCTGCCGAGGGCTGCGGTCCGCGCCTTCAGGGCCGCGGCACGCGGGTTGCCGGCGCCGGCGACGAGGATCGCCCGCCAGCCGGACTCGGGCAGGGCCGCGAAGGCCGAAAGGACGAGGGATGCCGCGTCCTTGGGATCGGTCCCGCCGAGGCTGACCGCGATGCGGTGGACTCGGCCTTCGGCGCGGTGTCTCAACGCCCGTCTTCGGGCGAACTCCGGACGGAGCAGTGCGAAGCGCGGCCCCAGCAGCAACGCCGACCCTTCATCGTGCTGAGGATAGAGCGCGGCCGAGGCGCCGTGGTTCTGGTTGACGATGACGTCGGCCGACCAGGGACCCGGCCCTCCGGTATCGTCGATGATCACGAGCCGCTCGACCTGGCTTCGAAGCGCCGTGCGATAGGCGCGGGGGGTTCCGAAGACGTCCATGACCACCGTCGCGCCGGTGGCCCGCGCTGCCGTCTGCCGCGCATCCTCGTCGGAGTAGCGCTCGGCCTCGATGACCTCGAACTCGATGCCGGCGGAGGCGATCCAGGATCTTGCCCCCGCGGACAGCGGCGCGGTCGTGACGTAGCGCACCGTCCCGCCGCCCTGGCGCCAGGCGGCGCTCAAGGCAAGCGTCCGTCCTACATGTCCGATGCCGATGGTCGGATCAGCGTCCGCGCGGATGACGAGCGCGCCGCGCCTCACGGCGTCGTGCGGCAGGTCTGCTCGTGCGGGCAAGGCTCGGTCGGGCAGGATTGGCGACAGCCGTTGTAGCGCCGGAACACCGGCCGGAGCGGCTCGCCGTCGAGGTAGCGCTCGTAGCCGTGCTCGAGCGCCAGCTTATAGACCTGGCAGGACGCGTCGAAAGCCTGCTCGATCCGCTCCATGTCGGCGTCGGTGTGCGCGAAGCAGGGCAGGAACAGGCCCTGGAACAGGACACCGCGGCCAATCATCTCCTGCATCAGCAGCGTGCGGTGGCCGAGCGACACCGCGCCCTTGGCATCCTTGCAGACGAAAACGATGCGCCAAGGAGAGGCGAAGGCCTGGATCGCATCGCCGAGGCCATAGCGGTCGATCGTCGCCTTGAACGACGCCGCCATCCGCGCCACGAGCCGATGATGATGGCCGAGTACGTCGTGGCGGCGGTACTCCTCGAGCACGGCGAGCCCGGCCGCCAGCGCATGCGCCTCGCCGCCATGGGTGGTCGAGATAAGGAAGACGCGGGGCCGCTCCAACTGCTTCAGGCCGCCGAGGTCCATGACGTCGGCCCGCCCGGTCAGCGCGCAGAAGGAGAAGCCGTTGCCGGCACCCTTGCCCCAGGTCACCAGGTCGGGCGTGAGGCCGAGGCGCGGATAGGCGCCGGGGAAGCTCGAGCGGAAGCCGGAGACCATCTCGTCGAGGATGAGCAGGGCGCCGTCCTTGCGCGCCAGCCGCTCGACCTCGCGGATGTACTCGGGCGAGGTCGGGAACAGTTCCTCGGTCTCGGTGATGACCGCGGCGATCTTGCCGGGATGCTGCTTGAACAGCGCGGCCAGCGTGTCCGGCTTGGTCGAGTCGTAGGTCAGCGACATCGCCATCGTGCCGGTGGGGACGCCGGAGGCGGCCTTGCCCCGGCCGATGTACCAGTCGTCGTAGCTGTAGAACGGGTGGTTGAACGGAAAGGCAACGAGGTCGCGGCCGGTGAACGCGCGCGCCAGCTTCACCGCGGCCGTCGTGACGGTCGAGCCGTTCTTAGCGAACTTGACCCGCTCCGCACCCGGGATGACGGCCTTCAGCGCATGGGCGAGTTCGAGCTCCACTGTCGCCGGCCGCTGGAAGTTGACGCCGAGGTCGAGCTGCGCGCGGACCGCCGCGAGCACCGGCTCGTACGCATGGCCAAGGCTGATCGAGCCGAGGCCGAGAGCGACGTCGACATACTCGTTGTCGTCGGGATCCCAGACCCGACCGCCCTTGCCGCGGGCGATCGCGGCCGGGGAGCGGATCGGGAACTGGTCGTCGCCCTTCGAATAGGTGTGGGCGCCGCCGGCGATCGCCTCGTGGACCTGGGCGCGATAGGCGTCCGATCGCGTGAAGCGGGTGATCGTCCGGGGCGGGATGTGGTTCGGCAGCGGCGCGATGTCGTTCATGATTTCGGTCTCAGGCGGCGGACGGCGACGACACAAGATAGTCGCCGAGGACGAGGTAGGGGAGGTCGCTCGCCCGGAACGCCCGCATGGCGTCCGCGGCCGAGCAGACGATCGGTTCCTCGTGCATGTTGAAGCTGGTGTTGATCACCGAGGCCCGGCCGGTCCTGCGCCGATAGGCGGTGAGGATCTTGTGGAAGGCCGGGTAGCTGACGGGATCCACGACCTGCGGGCGTGCCGTGCCGTCGACATGGACGGCCGCCGGCGCCTCGTCCTGCATGACCTTGGTGCAGGCGAAGGTGATCGCCATGAACTTCGCGGTCTCGCGCGCCTTCTCCAGGCCGATGTAGCGCTCTGCCGCTGCCTCGGCCAGCGTCGCCGGCGCGAACGGCATGAACTCGGAGCGCTTGAGCCGGCGGTTCAGCCAGTCGTTCACGCCCGGATCGGAGCCGTGATAGAGGATGCTGCGGTTGCCGAGCGCGCGGGGTCCGTACTCCATCGGGCCGGCGCAGCGCGCCACGACATGATTGGATGCCAGCAGCTCGGCGACGCGATCCTCCATGTCGGCCGGGCGTGTGTAGGCGAGGCCGCTGCTCTTGAGCTCGTGCAGCACCTCGGCTTCGGTCGGCGCCGGGCCGAGCAGCGCCGTCTCGAACCGCTCGGGCGTCGTGCCGACGCGCTGCAGGTGGCTGAGCCAGGCGGCCCCTGCCGCGAGGCCACCGTCCCCCATGTTGGGAAAGACGTAGACGTCGGTGACGTTCGGCCGTTCGGCGATCCGCTGGTTGAGCTTCACATTGGCGAAGACGCCGCCGGCCACCATGATCTTGTGCGCGCCGGGACCGAAATCGTCAATCAGCTCGGAGACGACCTGTTCGAGGCTCTGCTGGGTTCCGGCGGCGATGTCCTCGCGGGGCAGGCGGGCGACGAGCGCCGACAGCAGCGGGTTCTCCATGCGGGGCACATAGAGGCCTCGCTCCATGCGCCCGAGGAAGCGGAAGCGGCCGGGGTCGTAGTCGATCATCGAGCGAAGCTCGCGGAACGACTGCGGCTGCTGGCAGTAGGCCGCGAGGCCGAGCACCTTGCCCTCGTGGCGGTGGGGGATGAATCCCAGCGCCTTGGTGACGGCGCCGTAGAAATAGCCGAGGGAGTCGAAGGTATTGGAGAAGGCGACACGCTCCATGCGGGCGCCATCGGTCTTCCAGACGGTGCCGGAGCCGTCCTCGCCCCATCCGTCCAGCGTCACGATCCAGCCGTCGCCAGCGCCGCGCCCGATCAGGGCGGTCGCGGCGTGGGACTCATGGTGGCCATGGACATCGAGCGGCCGGCCGAGCGCCCGCACCTCGGCCAGATAGCCGGGCGTCCGTTCGGCAAGGACGCGCCGCTCGTGCCCTTCGCGCTCGGCCAGCCGCTTGAGCTGGCTTTCCGCCAGATCGGCAGGAAGGCCGGCGGCGCGGATCGCACGCTCCTTCTCGCGATAGGGTTCGGAGGGCGGCTCGGACGGCGCGGCGCCGTGGGTCGCGACCACGTCGACCTGGTCGAGCGTGATCCCGGCCATCGCCAGCACCTTGGCGATCGCGCCGTGCGGGATGCCGTTCCACTGCTTGACGCGATTGAGACGTTCCTCGGCGATGGCCGCGACCAGCCGTCCGTCGCGAAGAACGACGGCGGAGGCGTCGCTGAGGAAGGAAACGCCGAGGATGATCATGCGCGTCCTGCCGCGGCACGAGCCTGGTTCGCCAGCGTGCCGATCACCGCGTCGAAGCCCGGGAGCGGCCGGCCGAGGGCGGCCTCGGCCTTGGCGACGTCGAGACCGGCGCTCTCGGCGCGCGGGACCGACAGCGACCTCACCGATCCGGTGCGCAGGTGATGTCCCGGAAGCGACAGGCGGTCGGCGAGGGCGAGCACGAAACGGCGCTTCGACGCGACCTCACGGCAGGCGACATTGAACAACCCAGTGACTCCCCGCTCCATCATCTCGATCACGGCCAGCGCCAGGCTGCCCGAGTCGATGGTGGAGCAATAATAGTCGTCGAAGAGCTCGATCGGTGCGCCGGCCCGCAGGCTTTCGCACGCCCACTCGACGAAGGTGGGCTGGCCGGCCCATCCGCGAAAGCCGGTAACGTTGGTCCGTACGGCGAGGCAACGCCGCCAGGTAAGCGCCAATTGCTCGCCGGCATATTTTCCGACGGCATAGTCGTTTAGGAGCCGGATATCGGCAAGCTCGTCATGCCTGGCGGCCCCGTCGCCGGTGAAATAGTGATCCGTCCCGATGGCCACAAGCAGGGCGTCGGCAGCGCGGCAGAGCTCGGCCAGGCGCGCGTTGAGACGTGCGTTGATCCGGTATGCCGCTCCGGGGTCCTTGGCGCAGGCTTCGAGCGAGCCGTAGCTGGTGCAGTTGATCACGGCATCGGGACGAAGCCCGTCGATCGCCCGGACCAGGGCATCGTCGTCGGTCGCGTCGATCGGGAGCGCGGCGCCGCGGCGGGCGGCTGCGGTCATCCTGTGGCCCCGGGCCAGGCCCGTCGTCACGAAGGCTTGCCCAAGGAGGCCGGTCGCGCCGAGAACAAGGCACTGCACGGCGTCAGAAGCCCTGGGCGCGGTCGCGCGCCAGCGACTTGATCAGCCCTTCGTTGCGGACGATGCCGCCATTGATGCATCGGAGCTCCGGGGACCGGTCGATCGCCGCCAGCACCTCGGTCAGCCGCGGCGGTCGCGTACCGCTGAGGCTGGGCGCGATGGCGCGGAGCAAGGCGAGATCCTCGGGCGTATCCAAGGTCCATCGCTCGCCGCTGAGATCGCCATGCGGACAACGGATGTTGATGCGGCGGAAGCCGTTCTTGGGCTCGCGGATGAAGAGAGTGACGTGCTCGCGTTCGCTGGGCCGGCGCGCTTCGGCCGCGGCCCGATCGAGCGCGGCGCGGGTGAAGGCCTCACAGTCGAGCCCGTCGGGATAGGTCGGCGGGTCGTTGTTGCAGGCGTAGTCCGCGTCCCCGCCGGCGACCGCCGCGACGACCTTCCCTGCCTCGACGGGATCGAGCAGCGGACAGTCGGCAGTGACCCTGACGATCAGATCGGCCTTGCCGAGATGGGCGGCCCCGGCGAAGCGTCCGAGAACGTCATCTTCGTCGCCCCGGAAGATGCGGACGGCGGACCGCGCTCCCCAGGCCGCGACGGCATCGTCATCCGCACCGGTGGAGGTCGCGACGATCGCCTCGTCGACGCCGGGAATGGCCCGGGCGGCATCGGCGACCCATTGGAGCACCGGTTTGCCGCCGAGGTCGGCCAGGACCTTCCCCGGAAGGCGGGTCGAGCGCATGCGCGCCTGGATGATCGCGACGGTGGTCATGAACGGTTGAGACTTAGCAGTCCTGTATCGGCGGTGGAAGCGATCCGCCGTCAGGAAAGGAACTCGCCGAGCACCTCGCGCAGGCGGCGCGTATATGCCTGTCGTGAGAAACGTTCCTCCGCCATCGACTGCAGCGCCGAGATCTGTCGACGAAGCTCTGCATCGGGCATGGCCAGCACATCGGTCACCGCGATTTCGATCTCCTCGAGCGTGCTTCCGTCCAGTATCCGGCCGCAGCCGGGCGGGAGGTCGATGCCGGAGGACCGGCTGATCACGGGATAGAGGCCGACCTTGAGGCAGTGCGCGACTGAGCCCGCCATCCCTTCGGAGGCGCTGGGATGCAGAACCGAGACGCTGCGCCGGAAGACCTCGGCGAGTGCCGGGTCGTTGCCGTGGAGGAACCCGTGATAGCGGATGCGGGGGTGTCCACTCAGTTCCGCATGATAGATGTTGCGAAAATCCTCTTCCCCATCGAGCGAGCCGACGACATGCAGCGTCGGCAGATCGCGGCTCGAGAAGAGTTCGAGAAGAAGATCGAGGCCCTTCAAGACGGCTCCGCTGGCCGAGAACCAGACGAACTCCCGCTCCGCCGGCGCGAGCATGTCGTCGGATTTGACGTAGCCGACATTGGCCGCCGACACGTCGAACAACCGCATCTTGGGATGCCAGCGTCGGGGATAGGTGTCGAGCGTGACGGCGTTGCCGACGAGCACGCAGTGATCGGAACGGTCGATAGCTTCGAGCTCGGCATCGACGTGATCGCGCTGACGCTTTGGTTCATAGACGCAGTCCCGCCGTTGCTCGAGCGCACGGATGCGCGCGATCTCGCGTGCGTTCTGGACGCGAGGATGGGAGCCCGTCAGCCAGGTGATGCGGATCGCGTTCGGGGCGAGCGCGGCCTCGACCATCAGAAGCTGGAAATGAAGCGTCAGGGATACAGCATAGGGGCCGCCGCCCGCCGGGAGCTGCGCCCCCAGGTCGATCACATCGACATGAAAGCCAAGATCCAGAAGGGTGCGATAGATCTCCCGCGATTCCCAGAAGATGCTGTGGGCACGCAGCAACCGCGCGTCGTCGTCCGCCCGGGCGGCGTCCCGGGAGATGGCCACGATGGCCGTTCCGCGCGCCGCCCCGCCCTCGATCCTTAGGCTGGTCCGGTCCGGTCCTTCGAGGATCGAGTAGAGTGTTCCTCGCGACGTCAGTCGCATGGCGAATCCGATGGGTGGGGGACCTCCAGTGTGCCAAGGGCCGGCAGTCGGGAACAAGCGCCGAAAGAACGGACACGCGAAATGCGATATCATCGCACCATGATGAAACACCGCGTCTTCCAGCTCCTGGCTTGCCTGCTTCTCGGGCTCTGGGCCGTCCAGGCACAGGCGCAGATCTCGACCGGCGTCTGGTGGAGCACCAGCCAGCCCGGACGGGGCTACATCGTCGAGGTCAGCGGCTCCCGGGCGCTGATCGGGGTGCTTGGATATCGCTCAGGGGGAACCTCGCCCTGGTACTCGTCGGTCGGGTCGCTGTTCTCGTCGAGCGTGTTCTCGGGCGACCTGTACGAGTATGCGGGCGGCCAGACGCTGTCGGGCGCGGCGCGCGCTCCGACCTCGACGATCGCCGTCGGGACCCTCTCGTTCACGACGACGTCGGCAACCGACGCGTCCATCATCCTTCCGGGCGCCCAGTCGCTCGCGCTGAAGCGCTACGAATTCGTCGGCAGCGGCGCGACGATCGGGCGGCCATCCGGGGCTCCGGAGACGGGGTGGTGGTGGAACGCGAACGAGCCCGGCCGCGGCTACTTCATCGAGGTGCAGGGCAACCAGCTCTTCATGCTGCTGATGATGTACGAAAGCGACGGCACCAGCCGCTGGTACACGGCGACCGGCAGCCTGGTCTTCGGTCCTTTCGGCCTCAGGCCGACGATGACGGCGACGCTCGAGGAGTATGGCGGCGGCCCGACGCTGGCAGGCGCCTACACCACACCCTCCAGGACCTCGACCCCCGGGCAGATCACGGCGACCTTCTCGAGCACGACGGCGGGATCGATCATCCTGCCGAATGGTTCGACCGTGGCGCTGACCCGCTTCTCCGGATTCTGAACGCCAGCTCATGACGGCGGCTTCCGGACGCGAGACAGCGCAGGCGCAGCTGGCGTCGGCGTGGGCGGATTTTGCTCAAGGGCGCGTCGCCCAGGCGGAAGCGGCCCTGCGCCGCCTGGCCGCGGACGAGCCGCGGCTCGGGACCTCGCTCCACCTTCTCGCGGCGATGCGCTGGCAGCACGACGCGGCAAACGCCGAGATTTGGCTCCGCCGGGTGCTGGCGCTCGACCCGTTGAACGTGTCCGCCCTCAATGCCCTGGCGGCGACGCTCAAGTCGTCGGGAAGGCCGATCGCCGCGCTACGCTGGCTGCGGATGGCCGCTGCCGTGCAGCCGGACGAACCGGCCACGCTCGCCAACCTGGCGAACATGCCCGGCGCCGCGGCCCTGTCGTGGTGCCGGCGGGCCCTTTTGCTGAATCCAGGCAATGTGGATCTGATCCTCGAACGTCACGCCCAGCTCCTCGTCCGGGGCCGGGCGCAAGAGGCGGCCAAGCTTCTTGATTCCGTCTCGGACGGTTCTGATCATCGGCTCCAGGCGGCGCGGATCTGTACGGCCTATCTTCTCGAAGATGCCGGCCCTGCGCAGTTTCTCGATCTCGTTCGGACCTTCGACGAACACTTCGCCCGGCCATTGGGTATCGGTCGGGCTCCAAACATTCATCGTCGGCGGCGCAAGCTTCGCATCGGCTATGTCGCGGGTGACTCCTTTCGGCTCCACACGGCTGCATTTACGCTGCTGCCGACAATCGAGCACCATGATCGTGAGTCTGTCGAAGTCTTCTGCTACTCCGATGTGCGGCCGTCACGGCAGGATTCGATCACCGAGCGCTTCTTCGCCGCGTCCACTGGGTTCAGGCACACCTTAAGCCTCGACGACTCGGCATTCGCCGCCGCGATCGCCGACGACGAGATAGACGTCGTCATCGATAGCCTGGGTTATCCGCAGGGATCTCGTCTCCTGGCGCTGGCGCGCCGCCCCGCTCGGCTACAGGTCCACTGGATGTCGATGGGAAGTGTTGGCTCGGGTATGGTCGACGTGGTCTTCGGCGACCGATGGACAATTCCCGTCGGGGCGGAGCGATGGTTTGATGAACGGGTCGTGCGGTTGCCTCTCTCCATCATGTACGATCCGCTAGTGGTGATGCCCGAGCCGTCGCCGTCGCCAGCGCGCGACGTGGTGTTCGGGAGTTTTAACCAGCTTGCCAAGCTGTCGACGCGGACGATCCGTCTTTGGGCGCGAATATTGCGTTTGGTTCCGCATGCCCGCTTGATGCTCAAGGCGATCGGTTTAACGACGGAAGAGACCGCACAACGACTTTTGGCGCAATTCGAGCGCGAAGGCATCAATGCTGACCGTGTCGAGCTTCGCTTTCCGATAGCGGGGTTCGAACAGCACTTGGCGAGCTATGCCGATATCGACATCGCTCTCGATCCGACGCCTTATGGTGGCGTTATTACGTCGCTGGAGGCCATGTGGATGGGAGTCCCGGTGGTTACCTTGGCGGGCGATCGAATCCTGGGACGCTATGGCTATGCGTTCGTAAATACCCTCGGGATGCCGGAGCTTGGGGTCGCCGACGAGGATGGTTACGTCGCAGCTGCCCAGGCGCTAGCTGCCGACGAGTTGCGGCGGGAGACGCTGCGCAGCGACCTTCGCTCGCGCATGAAACGATCGCTTCTCGGTGACGGTCGCGCGATGGCATCGGCCATCGAGACCGCCATTCGTAACATCATCGGAGAGCGCTAAATCTCGGTGGTGCTCTTCAGAGGCGCGGCAAGCTTGGTTGTGCCCTCATGCGCCTTTCCTTCGTTCTATCTCATCGAGGGCGAGATTGATGTCATTGAACGGCACACCACTTAGGTCCCATGGGTCAAGATCCCACCACCGGGACGCAAGAAGGCGGGCGATCGTTGGCTGTTCGAACCTGTAACGAATTACCTTGGCCGGGACCCCGCCAACGATAGCGAACGGCGGAAGGTCGTCTGCGACAACGGCGGCAGCGCCAACAACGGCGCCGGTTCCGATGGTTACTGCGTTCAGTAACTTGGCGTGGCTGCCGATCCAGACATCGTGGCCGATGTGAAGTGTTCCGGGATGCCAGGCTCGAGCAATTCGGTGAACGTCTCGATAGCCCGGAATCTCTGAGAAGTGAGCGTCATTGACTTGAAAAGGATGCGTGCTTAGCCAGTTGATCGGATGCGTATTGAAGACATTAATGCGAACATATTCACCGATAGAAACGTAGTTCCCGATATCAGCTGCATTGACTGTTGACCAAGCGTTTACAAGGGTGAATTTGCCAAATCGGACTCCGGCTAAAATTTCAACCCCGTCTCCTAGAGATACCGGCCCCGATGCTTGCGTATCCGTCGAAATAGTGGCACCGGGAGAGAGAGCAAACATTCTTCGTTTTACCCTTAGGCGCGGGGACAAGCGTCAAGGTGCATTCCCGTAGACGCAAAAAAATGTCAGCATATTCAAACGCTATTGGTAAGAGGATTCAATCGCTCAACTCGCCGAAAGGTGGTTCTTTAAACCCCGTCCCAATTCGGCTTCGACCATGGATATTGCGGAACAACAATGCCGCGCTTGATGAGGTGAGAGACTCGAGCAGAGAGAAGCGCGTAGGGCGGTTCCGGCCCCTGGTGTCTGAACGCTTATGAGCGACATCGTAGCGAGCATCCTGGCTCATCTGTCTTTAGGTAAGACAGACGGGGCGCGTCGATCGTTACGGGCCGCCATCGTCAGAGAGCCTTCGATCCCCTGGTCCTGGCAGCTGCTCGCGGCGACTTGGTGGCAAGCCGACGCATCGCTTGCGGAGGTGATGCTGAGGCGAACCTTGGCTCTGGCGCCGGCCGACATTCCTGCGCTTCGGGCCTTGGTGGCGACGATGACGCAGGGCGGTCGCCGCGAGCTCACGCAACGACCCCTGCGGCGGCTTCTCGCCCTTGCACCTGACGATCCTGCCTGCATGGCGGCGCTCGCCGGCCTTTTCGAAACAAGGAGCGACTGGGCGCGGCGGGCGCTGGCCGTGGAGCCGGCATCCGAGGAAATCGCGCTTTTGGCGATCAGCAAACTCCTGGCGATCGGCGACGCACCGGCGGCGGCAAAGCTCGGCGCGGGGGATCGGCTTCCCCGGACCCCCCGCCTGCAAGCAGCCCGGATCTGCGCATCCTTCCTGCTGGAAGAGGCTGGACCGGCAACGTCCCTGGCGTTGGCGCGTGAGTTCGATGAACGCTTCGCGCGATCCCTGCCGGCGTGCGGAGCCTCATCGCGAAAGCGCAGCGGAACGGGGCGCCGCCTTCGCATCGGCTATCTCGCCGGCCGCAGTTTCGCTCTCCACACCACTGCCTTTACACTGCTGCCGACGATCGAAGGTCATGATCGCGCCCGGATCGAGGCGTTCTGCTATTCCGACGTTCCGGCGGATCGTCAGGATCAGATCACGGCGAGATTCCGTGCCGCCTCGACCGGGTTCCGCGACGTTTCCGGGCTTTCCGACGAGGCCGTCGCAGCAGCCATCGTCGACGACGACATCGATGTGGTCATCGATAGTCTCGGCTATCCGCCGGGCTCGCGGGTGCTGGCTCTGGCGAGGCGTCCGGGGAGGCTCCAGGTGAACTGGATGCCGATGGGAAGCCTGGGCCTGGATGCCGTGGATCTGGTTCTGGGCGATCGCTGGATCATCCCGCAAGGGGCCGAGGATTGGTTCATCGAGAGGGTCGAGCGCCTGCCGCTGGCCTATGTCTATGATCCCCTGGCTGATCTGCCGAACGCGGTTGCAGCGCCGTCGCGGGGGGTGGTGTTCGGCAGCTTCAACCAGCTGGCCAAGCTTTCGGGGCGGACAATACGTCTCTGGGCAAGGATCCTGAACGCCGTGCCGGGATCGCGCCTGGTCCTGAAGGCAGGGGGCTTCGGGGCGGAAGCCCAGGCGCGGGTGAGATCGCTCTTTTCCAGGGCCGGCGTCGCGCCCGACGTCGTCGAGCTCCGGCTGCCGACGCCCGATATCGGCGCGCACATGGCGAGCTATGCCGATATCGATATCGCGCTCGACCCTACGCCGTATGGGGGCGTGATCACCACGCTGGAAGCGATGTGGATGGGCGTGCCGGTGATTACGTTGGCGGGGGACCGCGTCCTCGGACGCTACAGCCACGCGTTCGTCAGTGTTCTGGGACTTCCAGAGCTGTCCGCGACCGACGAGGACGATTACGTCGCGAAGGCCGTCGCACTCGCCGCCGACGATGTGGGCCGGGCCGCCCTCAGAGGCAGCCTGCGCGACCGCATGCGCGCATCGCCTCTATGCGACGGCCGCGCCATGGCCGCCAGCATCGAGAATGCAGTTCGCGACGCGATGCCGTCATGATCGCGATCCGTAGAGAAGCGTGATGTTGACGCGCCGGTTCTCGTAGCCGTCCTTGAAGTCGATGCGATCGGTCTCGTGGAACAGGTTCGAGTTGAAGATGACCGCCCGGTTGGCGCGATAGGGCACGGTGATGGCCTTCGCCCCTTCGCCATCGAGATAGCGCCGGGCAAGCTCAGGCGAGCGGTTGTACTCCTCGAACCCCCAGGACAGTGGCGCCGGCTTGTCCCAGATGATCAGGCCACCCGAGGACGGATCGCGATTTGCACTGTCGGGCATGATCCAGAAATTGACGTTCACAGCGGCGAAGTCCGCATGCAGATTGATGCCAGAAAGGCGGCTGTCGTACTTGAAGCCCCAGACCTTCTTCAATGGATGCGGCCCGACGACCCGGCTCATGCCGGCCCTGAGCTCACCGGCAATCTGCGCGATCAGCGGGCAGACGAAACCGTCCTCCATGAATGATCCGAGATAGCCGCCGCCGTAGCTTCGGATCCAGAAGCTGTTCTCCAGGCAGAACCGGCGGAGCGCGAGCAGCGATGCGTCGGAAAGCAGACCGTCGATGACGGTGATTTCCGGTCTGGAGTCGAGATAGCGCCGTTCGACGTCGTGAAGATCGAGCGCGGGATTGAGCGCGCTGCCGGGAACCGCCAAAGCCTCTCGTCTCGCGTAGCGACGGCCGTACCAGGGCGCCAGGACACGGGACTGTTCCCGCGAGAGCGCGAGCGCCTGGACCGCGTGCGCGGTGTGAGGCACCTGTTCCAGCAAGCCCGCGTAGGTGTCGCGAAGCTGCCGGAGCGCAGCGTCGCCACGACCTTGGGCGAGCAGATGATCGAGCTGCTCGCGATCGTGCTTGAGCCGGACGGGTGTGACCTGGCTGAGCGCCGGATCTGAGCCGGAAGCTGCCGAGCCGAGCCCGTATCGGGTCTCGGCGGCGCGCGCCAGCTCCTCGAAGGCGTCGTCGGTCCGTCCGATGTCGAGGAGGATGAAGGCGATGTTCTCGCGTATGTCGGCCCGATCGGGGGTTTCCCTCACGAGGTCCTGCAGGAGATGCAGGGCCTCGTCGATCTTCTTCAGGGAATGAAGGCAGACGGCGAGATTTCGGCGCGCCTCGATGTGGCATGGACTGGCGGCGACGGCGCGCCGGTAGGCCGTCGACGCATCCCGGATCTCTCCGGCCTGCTGACGGGAAAGGCCTTCGTTATACCAGGCGGTGACATGGTCGGGCTGCAAGGCGAGAGCCCGGCGGAGCGCCGGCTGCGCCGAAGCGGGATCCCGCCTAGAGAGAAGAGCGCTTCCATAGTTGGCATACCCGTCGGCGCCTTCCGGATCGAGGTGAGGCACGCGCCGAAGAAGTGCCAGGTCCTCGGCATCTCTCGCCTGGGCCGCGAGTGTGCCGAGGGACATGAGCGTGTGGGCGTCCCCCGGCACGAGGGCGAGGAGGGCTCGATAGGCCCGGCGAGAAGCGGCCGTCGATCGGGTGGCTTCGGCTAGAAGCGTGCGGCGCGCTTCCGCGATGTCGGTCGACGGGTGTGCCAACGGCGGCACTTCCGTCATGCTGAACGTGATCGTGGCTGTCGCTGGCCGAACAGCATCGTCACGTTGATGCGGCGGTTTTCGTATCCAGGACGGAATCGGAGAGGCGCCGTCGCATGGAAGAGGTCGGAGTTGAAGATGACGGCGCGGTTCTGCCGGTACGGAACATTGACCGGAGGCTCCCCGGCCGCCTCGACGAAGCGATGCATCGTCTCCGGCTCGGTATTGATCGCGGCGAAGTCCCAATCAGCCGGCGCCTCCACCGGATAGACGATCAGGCCACCGGAGTCCGGGTCCAGGTTGGCGCTGTCCGGCGTGATCCAGAAGTTGACGTTGACCGCGGCGTCGTCGCCATGGATTCCGATGCCCTCGAGCTTCTTCTCGTACTTGTACGCCCAGATCTGGCGAAGAGGGTGTCCACCGAAGATCCCGGGAAGCGCCGCGGCCAGCTCCTCGGCGATCTGGAAGAGCAGCGGGGCGAAGAAGCCGTCGGCGGCGTAGGCCCCGAGATATCCGCGAGCGACCGGCGCCGCCTGGTAATTGTGACTGATGTCGTTCCAGATGGTCGAGTCGAGGCAGAACTTGCGGAGAGAGGAGAGGGCCTCCGCCGTCAGGAAGCCGTCGACCCAGCAGATACCGGGGGGCACCGCGTAGCGTCGTGCGACGTCAGCGCGATCCCAATCGGCCGCCACGGCTCCACCGGCGATCTTGGCCGGAGGGGTCCAGTTGACGATGCGTCCGTAGACATCGCCGATGGCAGCGACGTCCTCGGGATGAAGGGCGCCATTCGCCGACGCGCCATATCGCCCGACAAATCGATCGAGTGCACGGCGATAGGCCGAAATGATCGGATCGAACTCCGCTCCATAGATCCCCGACCGGCGGCCTGCTTCGAACTGCTCGATGTCGTGGCGCAGCTTGACGGTGTTGGTGAGACTCTGCGGCGGCGGGAGGACGGAGGCCGGGCGATTTCCAGGCCACCATCGGCTGGGCCAGCGGATGGTGAGGGCTCGCTCGAAGGCCGCTTGAGCCGCTTCGTGGCGCTTCTGCCTGAGCGCGGCGCTGCCGAGCCCCGACCATGCCTGAACCAGGAAGGGATTGAGCGCGAGGGCCATGCGAAAGGCGCTTTCCGTCCGCGCGTGGCCGAACTCGACGAGAACGTTACCGAAGTTGTTCCAGGCCTCGGCCATGGTCGGGCCTAGGGCGATCGCCGTGCGGCCGCTGACCAAGGCGCCGGCATGGTCCCCGACCTCGTATTGCGCGGCGCAAAGCGTGTTCCAGATGATCGAGTTGCCGGGCTCGAGCCGGACTCCCTCGCGTGCCTGCGCGATCGCGTCATGCCAGCGGCCGAGCATCTTCAGCGCGAGGGCGAGATTGCCTCGGATCGAGGCGGATCGAGGCATGAGCTCGGCCGCCTGGCCGAGAAATTTCGCCGCGCGAGGCATGTCGCTTCGGGCGGCGGCGATGACGCCGATGAGATTGAGTGCATCGGCATTTCTTGGCTGGGCGCGTAGGAGCTGGCTCGCGTGACGCTCGGCGGCGTCGAGATCGCCAGCGGTGTACGCGCGGCTGGCCTCGGCAAAAAGATTGCCGGCAACGGGCGCGTTGCGCGCCCGCTGCAGATCCCGGTTCCTTTTCGTCTTCATCGAGTGTCCGGTGGTGTTGAACGACCAATCTATAGGAGATCGAGGTCGGGGCGACCACCCCTTCAGGGCTCGGCCATTGCCTCGTAACGCTCGGTTGCAGGGCCAAGCGGCTCGATCTCTTGCACCGGTTGATGATAGATCTGTGGCGCTGGATCCGTCGGCGCGGAGCCGACAATGCGAGGAGCGACTTCATGCTGAGGGCCCTTTTCGTGATCGCGCTTTTGCTTGTCGCCTCCGGCGCGGGCGCTCAGTCGCGGCAGCCTCTCGTGGTCGGCGAGTGGGCGGGGGACTGCGGAGGAGACTTCAAGATCGGCTATCGCCTGAACCCGAGCGGCAAGCTGATCGCCTATACGGTCAACAAGGGCGTGGCGGCCGACTTCGGCTCCCCGACCTTGACGGAGGAGTCGCCGGAGTTCTTCACGCTGGACTTCAACGATGGTGGCGGCCCCACCGTCTGGAAGATCGTGGGTGCGACCATTCGACCCTGGCAACAGGGCCCGAACGGCTCGGTCATAAAGGACGGGATGCGCGACGGAGCCCCGACGCCTACCTTCAAGCGCTGCCGCTGATTTTCCGTAGAGGTCGGACGAAAGGTCCGGGAGGACGTCGTCGACATCCTCCCGGCGAAATTCGTCAACGTTTGGGAGAAGCGCTTGCGGCGCCCTTGCCCGTGGAGCGTGTCCACGAGGACGCTGGCCTGTATATGGGCACTTGATACCGCGTTAGGAAGTCCGGTCGGCTCGAGTTTGATCGATCGATATAGCGCGTTGATTGTATTAAGGTTTTATCGATCAAGCAGCGCTCCCGTCAGCGAGGAGCCCTGGCGTCGGGTCAGGCGAAAGGCGAAGCGAGCGTTCCAGAGCGAGTCCGATGGCAGGTGATTGGAACGGGATATTCCAGGAAGGCCTAGGTCTGCATCAGGTCGGCCGGGTTGACGAGGCCGAGAGGCGCTACCGCGACGTGCTGTCGGGCGTCCCGCTCCATTCCTGGGCATGGCACTATCTGGGCCTGATCGAGCTGCAGCGAGGGCGGTCGAGCGACGCGCTTCGGTGCCTTCACGTTGCGCTTGCGATCGACCCGTCCGTCGCGGTGTTCCACGGTAACCTGGGCGAAGCCCTGGCGGGCGCGGACCTTGGATCTGCGGCACGCCTCTATCGTCGTGCGATCAGCTGCGACGTCATGTTCGGGTCGGCATACGGGAACCTGGTCGCTCGATGCCGCGCGATCGAGAGTGCCGGAACGCTGCTCCGATTTTCGCGCCGTCACGTCGCCGTCGAGCCTAACAATCCGGCCGCCCAGTCAAATCTCGGATTGCTGCTTTGCGATCGGGGTGACCTTCCTCACGGGGAGAAGGCGTTGATGCGGGGGGTATCGCTCTCGCCGGATGCGGCCGAGATCCTCGCCAATCTCGGCCGCGCCCTGGTGGTCGGAGGCGAGGCCGATCGGGCGACAGTGGTTCTCGAGAAGGCGGCTCGGCTCAGCCCGCACGCGGCGAGCAGTCACAACAATCTGGGTCGCGCCTATCAGCGCGCGGGACGCATCGGCGAAGGGCGGCGCTCTCTCAGGCGCGCCTTGGCGCTGCATTCCGACGAGGCGGAAGCCCTCAACAATCTGGGAAATATCGCTCTCGCCTTGGGCGACGCGGAGGGCGCCAAAGCGTTCGTTCGGCGGGCCTTGGCGGTCGCGCCGACGAATGCGGCTTTTCGCGGCAACTACGTGATGACGCTACTCTATGCGGACTCGACGAGCGCATCCGAGCTGATGCGTGCGACATCGAGTGGCAGCATGATCCGGAATGCGCCCGCTCCGTCGCGTACGCTTGCGAACGGATCCAGGGGGAAATTCAGAATTGGGTTTGTATCGGCGGACCTCTGCAGCCACCCGGTAGGGGAGACGTTGCTTTCGATTGTTGAGGGGATGGATCGGGGGGGTGTCGAGGTTTTTCTGTATGCGAATGTCGCTCGTCCGGACGAGATGAGTGCTCGATTTGCGTCTCTGGCGGATGGGTGGCGTGTGATTGCGGATCTGAGCGACGAGGAGGTTGTTTCTGCGGTTCGCGAGGACGGGATCGACGTTCTGGTATCGGTTGCGGGTCACACGGCTGGTGGTCGTCTTCGTGTGTTTGCGTCGAGGGCGGCGCCGGTCCAGGCGTCTCTGTTCGATTTGACGACGACGGGTCTGGCGGAGATGGACTACTGGGTAGGCGACGAGGCGACGACGCCATTGGGGACGGAGGAGAAGTTCAGCGAGAGGCTGTTGCGGCTGCCGTGCTGGTACGTGTTCCGCCGCCCGCCGGAGGAGCCTCTGGTATCGGCGCTTCCGGCTCTGAGCTCGGGCCGGGTGACGTTCGGGTGCTTCAACAACCCGGCGAAGCTGTCGCCCTCGACGTTGTCGACCTGGGCATCAGTGATGCGGGCCGTTCCGGGATCTCGGCTTCTTCTCAAGTATCTGCATTTCTACGAAGACCCGACGCTTCGCGCCCATATCCGGTCGTCGTTCTCAGGGTTTGGGGTGAGCGGGGACCGGATCGAGTTCGAGGCCGGCTCGACGGAGGGGACGGCGCATCTGTCGATCTACCATCAGGTCGACATTGCCTTGGATCCGTTTCCGTTCGTCGGGTGCAACGCGACGTTCCAGGCTCTGTGGATGGGGGTTCCGGTGGTGACGCTGGCGGGCGAGCGCTTCATCGCGCGGATGGGAGCGGGCTTCCTGCCGCTGGTGGGGCTCGATCATCTGGTGGCGCCCGACCACCAGGGCTACGTCGAGAGGGCCGATGCGCTGGCGCGAGATCTCCCCGCACTCGCAACCCTCCGAGCCAACCTCCGCAGCCAGGTGATCAACTCACCCCTCTGCAACGCAAATCTCTACGCCCACAACCTCGTCAAGGCACTCCGTCGGGTCGCGATGCAGGAACACCCTGGACAGCCGGCTCGGGCCTGAGCGAATGCCGAACGATCCTGCCGCCCAGTTCCAGAACGCGCTTCAGCTTCATCAGGCCGGTCGGGTGCCGGAGGCCCTCGGACTCTACGAGCAGATCCTCGCACAGATCCCCCTGCATTCCTGGGCATGGCATTTTCGAGGTGTGGGGGAGCTTCAGCGCGGACGAAGCGACCTCGCTCTGCGCTTCCTGCGCATCGCGCTGGCGGTCGATCCTGCCGTTGCGTTGTTTCACGGCAACATGGGCGAAGCTGTCGCACCGGCCGATCTTTCTTCGGCCGTCGGGATCTATCGCCGTGCCATCGCCTGCGATCCTCTTTTCGCCTCGGCCTACGGCAACCTGATCGGGCGGTGCCGGACCGTGCTCTCGGTCAGGGATCTTCTGCGCTTCGCGCAAAGGCATGCCTGCCTAGAGCCCGGAAGCGCCGCGGTGCAATCGAACCTCGGAATCCTTCTCCTCGGCGAGAAGGCGATCAGTGCCTCGATCGCTGCGCTGGTCCGGGCGTCGCAGATGGATCGCGGATCGGCGCGGATCCTGGTCAATTTGGCGAACGCATACGAGCTTTCGGATCGTGGCCGGGACCGCATCGCCACACTCGAGAAGGCGGCGGAACTCGATCCGGTTCTCGCCGGCCTCCAGAACAATCTTGGCCGCGCCTTCCATCGTGCAGGACGGCTCGGGGACGCACGGACTGCTTTGCGGCGGGCCGTCGTGCTGGAGCCGACCGATGCGGACGCCGTGAGCAACCTCGGCGTGGCGTCGTCAACGCTGGCTTTCCCGGATGAGGCCGCTGCGTGGGGTGGTCGCGCTGTCATGCTCGCGCCGTCGAATGCGGCTTTCGCCAGCAATCGCGTGATGTCGCTGCTGTACCGGGACTCGACCACGGCCGAGGAGCTGTTCAGGGCTGTCGCCGGTCGTCACGATCAGGCCCTCCGATTGCCGATGCCGAGGCGGCCGGACTTGCCTGATGGACGGCAGCTGCGGCTGGGCATTGTCTCGGCCGATCTCCGCCGGCATGCGGTAGGGGAGACGTTGCTTTCGATTGTTGAGGGGATGGATCGGGGGGGTGTCGAGGTTTTTCTGTATGCGAATGTCGCTCGTCCGGACGAGATGAGTGCTCGATTTGCGTCTCTGGCGGATGGGTGGCGTGTGATTGCGGATCTGAGCGACGAGGAGGTTGTTTCTGCGGTTCGCGAGGACGGGATCGACGTTCTGGTATCGGTTGCGGGTCACACGGCTGGTGGTCGTCTTCGTGTGTTTGCGTCGAGGGCGGCGCCGGTCCAGGCGTCTCTGTTCGATTTGACGACGACGGGTCTGGCGGAGATGGACTACTGGGTAGGCGACGAGGCGACGACGCCATTGGGGACGGAGGAGAAGTTCAGCGAGAGGCTGTTGCGGCTGCCGTGCTGGTACGTGTTCCGCCGCCCGCCGGAGGAGCCTCTGGTATCGGCGCTTCCGGCTCTGAGCTCGGGCCGGGTGACGTTCGGGTGCTTCAACAACCCGGCGAAGCTGTCGCCCTCGACGTTGTCGACCTGGGCATCAGTGATGCGGGCCGTTCCGGGATCTCGGCTTCTTCTCAAGTATCTGCATTTCTACGAAGACCCGACGCTTCGCGCCCATATCCGGTCGTCGTTCTCAGGGTTTGGGGTGAGCGGGGACCGGATCGAGTTCGAGGCCGGCTCGACGGAGGGGACGGCGCATCTGTCGATCTACCATCAGGTCGACATTGCCTTGGATCCGTTTCCGTTCGTCGGGTGCAACGCGACGTTCCAGGCTCTGTGGATGGGGGTTCCGGTGGTGACGCTGGCGGGCGAGCGCTTCATCGCGCGGATGGGAGCGGGCTTCCTGCCGCTGGTGGGGCTCGATCATCTGGTGGCGCCCGACCACCAGGGCTACGTCGAGAGGGCCGATGCGCTGGCGCGAGATCTCCCCGCACTCGCAACCCTCCGAGCCAACCTCCGCAGCCAGGTGATCAACTCACCCCTCTGCAACGCAAATCTCTACGCCCACAACCTCGTCAAGGCACTCCGGAGCGTCAGGGGTGGAGACGTCGCCTAGCGGACTCGATCGAGGCATTGTTCTCGCGAGCGGCGGCGAGGACGCGAGTCCAGAACGTCGTTGCGGTGTAGTCCCTGAGGAACCGCGATGTCGCGTTCGCGGCGATTTCCGCGGCGCGTTCGGGATGAGCGAGAAAATACCGGACCTTCTCGACGAGATCGGCCGCTCCGTCGAAAGAGACGTATTCGCGTCCCTCTTCGAAGAAGTCGCAGGTGACGTCGTTGGCCGACTCGAGAAGCATCGAGCCGCACGCCGCCGCTTCCAGGACCCGGCCTTTGAGCTGGTGCCCGTCTCCCGTGCTGCAGGCGCTGTAGTTGACCGTCAGCTGAGCCTGCCTGAGCGAGTCTAGATAGGTCGCCGTCGAAAGAGTCTTGTGGGCCGGCAAATTCGGATCCCGATGCGCCTCGATCGCGGACGGACGGGTGATCACCTCGATCCCGGCATTTCTCAGCGCCTGGACGCCGTGAACGCGCTCGCCCCACAGGCTGCCTACAAGGTTCACGCAAGACCGCCGGGTGGCGAAAGGCGGAACGTTTCCTGGGGATATCGGCGACCAGCCGCGAAAGAAGCGTCGGCCCAGGTGACGGAGCGAGGGCAGGCTCTCGAGACTGCAGCCGTCGATCGGCAGCACGAGGTCGAAGGCATCGGCAACGCGATTTGCGACTCCTTGCCAAAGCGCCTTTCGTAGATCGGCGACGAACAGGACGGTCGGGATCCCTTGGGCACGCAGCTGCCGAAAGACGCCGAGCGTCGGATTTCGATGCTGGGCCGTTCCCGGCAGGAAGACCACGATCTCCGGATCGACGTCCTTGCAATAGCGTAGCAGCTGCTCCGATGGGTCCGAGGATGGTCCCTGGTCCCGCTTGGGCAGGCGGAACGTGCTCCGACCTCCGACCTGTGCCTGGTCGAAGTGGTCAAGGAACTCCTCCAGATCGCGCCAGACGAACAGCCAGCGCGTGCTTCCGGGCTCGGATGAACGGGAAGTTGACCGCAGGGGCATAGACGGGACCCTGCGGTCGGAGAGCCATCTCCACGCGCCGGCGAAGGCCTCGAGACTCGTCGCCATTCTGGATCCCGTGCCGAGCAGTTGGCGGGCCCGGGCAAGGGACGACTCCATGCCCGGGATGTCGCCACGATCCGGACGCCACAGGGCGAGGTAGTAGTGAACCTGAGGATAGCTGGGCTCGAGCACGCAGGCCTGCCGTAGCAGGGCTCCGGCGGTGGAAGCAGACCCATCACGAAGGGCGATCGTCGCCAGCACGCACCGCGCCTCGACCGAGGAGGGCGTGCGCTGCAGGACAGCGCGCGCCAGGGCCGTCGCCTCGGTGCGCCGGCCGGCGACATCCAGCTCCACGGCTCGTGCAACGTCGGGATCGATGGCGGAGGTCCTGAAGCGAGTCCGGACGGAAGCGTACCTCCGACCGTCGAGCTGCAAAAGAAAAGGGCCCCTTTCGGGGCCCTTTGAGTTGAAGCGTAGTTCTTGTGGCTTAGTCGCTGAAGACCGCGCCCATGTTGGTGACAACGCCCGCCGGGTTCAGCAGCAGGCCGGTCAGCTTCACGCTGCTCGAACCGAACAGGAAGGTGACCTGAGCGCGGGACGACGCATCACCCAGGAAGGTGCTGCCGACCGCGGTGTTGATGTCCGACGCGCCGAACAGAGCCGAGGCGCCAGCAGCGAGGCTGCTGAGCGAGCCGACCGCGGTCGCGCCGTCCGAGCGGCGGACGCTGACCAGGGCGGTCGACGCCGAGGTGCCGCCGTTCACCGCGTAGGCGAACGAGCTGTAGCCGCCCGTGACACCGACGAAGTAGTTCGACGTGCGCACCGTGCCGCTGTAACCGACGGCGTTGGAGGTCGTCGTGCCGGTGATCGTGCCGTTGTTGCTGGTCGTGACGACGCCGCGAACAGTGATCGAGCCGTTGCTCAGCACGCTCGAGCCGTTGGCGATCGCGCAGACCTGGAACGTCGACACGCTGAGCCCGGTGAGCGTCGCCGAGGTCGAGCCGGGGGTCGCGGTGAACGCACCCGACGGAGCCGCGGTGGCGCAGGTCGTGGCAACAGCAGTGGCGATCGCGTAGACGGTCGAGATACCGGTCAGCGAGCCGCTGACGGTGATCGCACCACCCTGAGCGCTCATCGAGACGGCGCTGCCGCCGCTGACGTCGTTCGGGGCGATAGCGGCGTTGGCGAAGGCGACCGTGCCGAGCGGGGCGAACAGAGCCGTGCCCGTACCCGAGATGAAGCGGTTGCCGCCCGACGAGACGTCGATGGTCTGAGCCGCACCAGCAGCCTGGGTCGCGGAGGCCGCGTCCGTGATGTTGGCGACGATGGTCGAAGCCGCGCTGCCCTGCTGAGTGGCGGTATCAGCAGTCAGGGTGGCAGAGATGTTGAAGGTGTTCGCCGTCGAGTTCGTCGAGACGTAGGTCTGCAGGCCCGAGACCTGGATGCCCGTCAGCGAGACCGCGGTCGAACCGGAGCTCGCGGTGGTCACCTGGTAGACGGCCGAGGCAGCACCCGAGCCGCCCGTCGAGAGGGTCAGCGCCAGGTTGACACCAGCCGAGAACCCGACGGTCGGGTTGGCGGCGAAGGTCATGCCCGAAGGCAGACCGAAGGTGATGAAGTTACCGGTCGTGAGCGTCGCGGCCGTGGTGATTAGCTGAATGGTGGTGCCACTCAGGGTCGCGTTGCCGGTCGAAGTCAGCTGACGAGCGAAGGTGTTCGCAGCGCTCACAACGAGCGACGACGCGGAAGCAGGCGACATGACACCCAGGAACGACATGGTCGTCATGACGGTTCCCAGACCCGTCGTCGCCAGCAGCAGCCTCTTGCGAGAGCTCTGAGTCTCAAACATTTTTTTCCAGCTCCAGTTACGTTGACGACATGCCGTTTTCGGGTCCAAGGCCCGCGGCTCACGGTTTATACGGCTGGCTTTTGGCCGTTGTCAACGGGGCGGGACCAGCATTTTCGCGGGTTTAGCAGGGGGGCGGGCATCGTCTCCGACGGGTCCGGAACGGCTATAAGGAATAACTTCGGACGATGGGCATGCCGGTCGCATTTCCCGCGTCCTTTGCCCCCATTTCCCGTTTAGTCGCGCCAGAATCTCATTGGTTGCGACGGGGAGACGTGTGTACTGCGAACAAGGCCGGTTAATTGTCTTGTTTCGGCAAGAGAAAGTATTGTCGGGGTAATCTTTCACTCTGGAAGGACAGGGCGGCCGTTGTTTTCGTCGACATCGTGAAAAATCAGAAGGGGTGTGTGCCGCTGGCAACAGGCAGTTTCAGGTGCGTGACTCCAGGATTTCCGCAGTTATGGCGGGAACGGCCTCGAGAACAGACGCCCAATCCCCGGGACTCGGTTGCCGGAGCAGCCGATGGGTAGGATACCAGGGAGAGTCCAGGCGTCCGAGAAGCCACCGGAAGTCCGGAATATGGTTGAGAAGGACGAGACCCGGGCGCCCGAGGCCGCCGGCCAGGTGAAGTGCCGAAGTATCCACGCCGACGACGACTGAGATGTCCTCTAGGACTCGTGCGGTATCCAGAAAGTCCTTATTGCCGACAGGACAGGTAATAAGGTCGTCTAGCTCGGCGGCCCGCGGCCCGAACTGGAGACTGACGACCTCGCCGATGCCGGCTTCCATCAGCCGGCGCACCAGGGCTCGGGCCGTTTCGGGCGAGATGGAGCGGGCCCGGTCGCGCGGATGTAGCGCGCTTCCGCCCCACACGACTCCGATGACGGGATGTTTCGGGCGATGGAATGCCGGTTTGCTTGTCGGCAGATAGGGCACGTCCTGTGGAATTGTCGCGAGAGTTGTCTGAAAGATGCGCGGCAACGACATCAGCGGCGCGTGCCGGTCGAATGCAGGCAGGGCATCGCCCTGTACGCAGACCTCCTCGATCGACGGCATGAGGGCCAGGAGGCGACGAAGCGGCCGTTGGCACTCGAGGATTACGCGCCCGCCGCGCGCGGCCACCAGGGGCGCGTACCGGATGAACTGCAGCGTGTCGCCAAGACCCTGCTCCGCATGAAGAAGGATTCGCCGGCCAGCCAGATCCTCGCCCGCCCATTCGGGAACCGGCCAATTGCGAGGCCGCGTGGGAAACCGACGCATGCGCCAGCGCGCTTCGTAGCCGCGCCAGCCGTCGGCGAAGTTTCCCTCGAGCAGCTGTGCAAGCGCGAGGTTCCATCGGGCCTCGGCATAGCTTGGCTTCAGGTCGAGCGCGCGCCGGAGATGGACCTTGGCCTCGGAGAGCCGGAGGCGGTCGAAGTCGGCAAGTCCGAGGTTGTAGTGCGCTTCAGCGAAGTCCGGTCGTCGCCTCACGGCTTCGCGGAGCCGGGACACGGCGGCATCGGGACGGTCCTCGGCGAGATCGGCGGCTCCCAAGGCGTTGATGACGTCCGGCGAGGCCGTCGACAAGGCTCCTGCTCTCAGCGCGTGGCAGCGCGTCGCCGCGCCATCACCACGACTGAGCTCGGCTAGCGCCAGGTTGAGGGCCGCTTCGGGATGACTGGGATCCGATGCAACCGCCTGACGAAAGAAACATCCGGCCATGTCGATGCGGCCGAGTTCGACGGAGGCACGACCGAGGTCGTTCAGCGTCGCGCTCTCGCCGGGCCGTCGGGCATTCGCGGCCGCAAAGACGGCAAAAGCGCCGACGACATCGCCCGCTTTCATCAGCGCGCCGCCGAGATTGCGCAGCCAGAGGGGGTCGGGACCGCTGATCGAGAGGGCACGACGGTAGCTGCCGACGCTCTCCGGCCAGCGACCTCGTGCGGCGAGGGCGTTGCCGCGGTGACCATGGGCGCTGGCGAGCGAAGGCTCGTGGATCAGGGCCCGGCGAAACTCTACCTCCGCTTCCGCCGCTCGAGCCTGCTCGGTGAGCACGACGCCGAGAAGATCTCGCGCCGGCGCACCGGCTCCCGCCGCGATCGCCTGCCGATACAGTTCGGCCGCCTCGGATGCGCGGCCGTGTCGATGATGATCCAGCCCGGCATCGATGAGCGCCTTCATCGCGTGAAGTGCGGGCGTCATCGCCGGAGCTCCGCCGCGCAGGCTGCGAGGACCGCTGCTTCCACCGCCCGTATGGGAGCCGCATCACCGAACAACCGGTCGAGCGTGCGCGCGATCCGGCTTCCGTCGGTCCGACGAAGGGATTCGTCGAGCCCGAGGCGGACCGCTCGCCGGACGTAGTCGTCGCGGGTTGATGCGACCATGTCGTCCAGGCCCATCTTCGTCAGTGTCGCGGAGGTGTGTCGGCTTCGCATGCTGTCGCCCGGCAGCGTGACGACGGGCACGCCGTGTCCGATCACCTCGATCGTCGAGTTGAAGCCCGACCAGCCGATCGAATCCAGGAGCACGTCGGCATGTCTGGCGACGCCGAGGAAGCCCTCCTCGGTCAGGGTCGGCAGCATGAGGATGCGAGAGCCTGGGTCGTGGCCCACGGCGGCGAAACGCCGGGACAGGCGATTGACGAAGGTCCGGGTGACTGTCGGCATCGGGCCGGAGAAGAAGACGAACCGGCTACGCGGTACGGCGTCGGCAATGCGAGCCAGGAGTTCGTCATCCTGGGGCAGATACTTATAAAGAGACTGGGCGCAGAGGTAGACGACGTCATCGGTGCCGATACCGGCGTCCTGCCGCGAGATGGGAGCCGGCGAAACCGGGCTCGGCGTGTAGAGACATCCGAGACCGGGAAGCCGCACGAGCTGCTCGACGTAGCGCGTGGCGCCGTCCGCTGGCTCCATAAGGTCGCTCGAGAAGAAGAGGTCCATCGTCGGATATCCCGACGTGGTCGGGTGACCCCAGGACATCGCCTGCACGGGCGCCAGCTTGAGTGCCGCGAGCCAGGCGGCGATCGGATCCATGCCGATCTCGGGATAGAAGAGAAAGTCGAGGCGGTCGTCCCGGATGCGTTGCGCCAGCACCTTGCGATCGAGCGGTCCGGCGAGGAACCGGTCGAGGCGTGCGGCGGCCCGTGCCGTCACGTCGTCGGCGATTGCGCTCGTGTGGTAGCCGAAGACTTCGAAGCGGGACCGGTCGAGCGCCTCTACCCAGCCTGCCAAGGCCATCTTCCATACCGAGTGGCGCCTGAAGTATCCGGACACCAAGCCGATACGCAGGCGCTCCTTGTCGCTTCTTTCGCGTCTCGCCGGCGCGCGGGCCAGGTCCGGATGACGCGCCGCCAAGGCCCGGCACAACAGCCGCCCATAGCGCGCCTGGAGCTCGCGGTCGTCGCGGGCCTGGTAGGCGAGGAAGAATGGCTGGACCGATCCGACGGCGTCGGCAAATCGCGCGAGTTCCTCGGTCTCGGCGACCTCGGACCATGCCTCGAGCCGGCCAAGAGCATTCGAATAGGCGCGCCGCGCGCTCTCGATCTCCGCTTCGGTTTCATAGAGGACCGGCAATTCGGCGACGCAGGCCCCCAGCCGCGAGCGCCAATCCGACGGGCTCGTCGTCAAGGCGCGCCCATAGCGCGTCCGCGCCTCCTGTGTCTGACCGCGTCTCCAGGCGGTGTTGGCCAAGCTTTCGCTCGCGGGAGCGACGGAGCCGGCCAATGCCTGCGCACGTCGCAGCCATCGCGCTGCCTCGTCGTCGCGCGACAGGCGCTTCAAGGCGTTCGCGACATTGACGCGCGCGATCGCGTCCATCGGGGCGAGGATCGCTTGGCGCGAGAACGCGGTCACGGCCATCACTGCATTCGAAGCGCGAATGAAAGCCGCGCCGAGTTCGTGCCACGCCGAGGCGTCGCTCGGCGAAGAAGCGAGTGCCTGTCGGAGTTTCGTGCCGGAAGTCGTCATGCCTGGGCGAAGGCGCGGTGCGCTTCCTCGAAGACGGCCTCGAGCTCGCGGGCAAGTGGGCGTCCATCCGTGAGGCGGGACGCGAGCAGTTTCGGTCGTAGCTCTTGCCGGAGCTGGCGTCGCCGCTCGCCCGCGATGGCTAGGACGCGCCCCTTCTCGTGAAAGGCGGTGTCGTCCTCGAAAACCAGATCAGGCAGACCAGCAGCGGAAAGTATCGACGCTCCCATCCGCCCCATCATGCGCCCGGCTGTCCTGCTCAAGACGGGAACGCCCATCCAGAGAGCCTCGAACGTCGTGGTGCAGCCATTGAAGGGGATCGGATCGAGCGCGATGTCGATGTCGCGGTAAGCGTCGAGGTGTGTCTCACGGCTGTCGACCCGCGTCGAGAAGTCGAGCGCCGCCGTGTCCACGCCGTGCGCGGCGAACTCTCCGCGGATACGCGCCTGCACGCTGCGATCATCGTAAAGATTCTTGTACTTCAAGAGCAGCCGAGCACCCGGAAGGTCGTGCAGCAGCGGTGCCCAGAGAGCGACCGTGGCAGGCCCGATCTTGGCCGGGTTGCTGAACGATCCGAACACGATGCCGTCGCCCTCCGCGCGTCGCATGGTCGGGAGCAGGCCCTCCGGCTTTGTGAAGCAGAAGAGGCACGAAACGTTGAGAGGCCGCTCGGCGAGGGCTGCCTGGTCCGAGGGCGGGCACAGCATCGGATCGACGACGATCCCATCGATCTCGGGCGACCCGCTGCTCGCGACGTCGAGCATGGAAAGCTGTACCGGGGCCGGACGGAGGGAGGCGATGCCGAGGCGGTTACGGGCGGTATTGCCCGCGAGGACGACCAGCACGTCGATCCCGTCCGCACGGATCCGATGGGCGAGCGTCTCGTCGTCGTGGCCGGTGATATCCACCCAGCGATCAGCGGAGCGCGCGAGGCGATCGGTCATGTCGTCACGCCGACCCATGTCGGCATAGCACGTGATCTGGAATCTCCGCCGGTCGTGAGCCTCGATCGCGGGCGCGATATTGTAGGCGACAGGATGCTTCCAGAAATCGGCCGAAACATAGGCGAGGCGGATCCTGTCTGCGCAATGAGAAGGCCTCGGCCGGCGGCGGATCGGTCGTTGCTCGGCCTGGCGGCGCGAACGCGCGTAGCCGCGCTCCTGCAGCGGAGTCGTCCGATGATCGTAGAGCGATACCATCAGGCGCGCGCTCCAGGCGGCAGGCGTTCGAGGGTCGATGCTCGTTGCGCGCGAGACGATGTCGCTTGCTGCCAGAGGGGCGGCCGCTGACGAGGCGATCCTGGCCATGCGCAACCACACGCCCGCGTCTGCCGGCGCCAGCGCGGCAGCGCAGCGGAGCTGATGCCAGGCTCCGCCGGTCTCGCCGAGATCAGCGAGAACCCCTCCAAGGGTGAAGTGAAGGTCGACGGAGAGGGGGGTTGCACGCACGGCCGGCGCCAGTAAGGCCGCCGCTTCGTTGGCGCGGTTGGCCTCGCCCAGTGCAAGCGCGAGATTGAGGATGGCTCCGGGGTCGCCAGCCTGCAGTGCCATAGCTCGCCATCCGTGACGAACACGTTGCCCGGCGGAGAAGGCGGGCATCGCGGAAAGGTTCGCGTGGAACGGGAAGACGTCCGGCGCGAGGGCGAGGGCACGCCTGATCGCGCGGCGCGCGCGGGGACCGTCGCTGAGGATGGCGAGATTTGCGTGAAGCGGGGCGGCGACCGGAACGATCGCGAGCGCGCGCCGGATACGGGTCCCCGCAAGATCGCGCCGGCCCTCCCGCAGCGCGTCCTGGGCCAACGCCACGTGCAATTCGGCGTCCGCCGGTTCCCTCGCCAGACGATCGGCTGTTTCACTCCCGATCGGGCGAGCGCTCGCATCCTCGGACATGCGGACGGAGGAGGCTGCCACCGATTCAGTTTCGGGCATGGTCATTGCCATAGCCCCCAAGCCAACCCTCTGTCACGGCAAACTATTGACGGACTGCGGGTGATTTGTGCATTAGCTGGACCGCCGGCCGCAACCCGGCCATTCTACGCGGGTCGCAGACCCGTAATTGGAGGAAGACGATGACGGCTTGGGACGATGTCGAGGCTGCCTGGCAGCTCTGCGACGTGGTCAATAACGACGAGGAAGGCTACAAGGACGGCGATCCGCCGAAGGCCTGGGCCAACGTCTTCTCCAAGACTCCGATGCTCGACGCCGACCGCACCCAGCGCGAGGGCGGCGGCGTGCCTCCGCTGCGCATCTTCCTGAAGACCGCCTACGGCATCGAGTTCCGCCCGGACACTAAGAAGTGGATCGTGTTCCGTCACGGTCCAGTCGACATCAGCGACATCACCTGACGCGTCTCACCTCCAGGCGATGGGGCGCCGGTGCCGTCGGAAGAGCGAGGGTTCAACCGATCCCTCGCCGAGGCAGCGGAGTTCCATCGATCCGGGCGTCTCGGCCAGGCGGAGCATATCTATCTCCGCCTCCTGAGTGAAAACCCTTCCCACGACGGTCTCTACGACCTTCTCGGTCTGATCGCATATCAGCGCAACCACCGCGGCCTTGCTTGCCGATGGTTGCGACAGGCGCTGGCTCTCGTGCCCGGTCGCGCCAAGACCTGGCGCGATCTGGCGCTTCCCGACCAAGAGCAGGCGGGCCGGTTCATCAGCCGGGCGGCCTCGATCGAACCCGACGTCGCCGAACATTGGTTCACGCTCGAGCGTGCCGGCGGCGCCGAAAAGGCCCTTCGCCGCGGTATCGCGCTGGAACCGGCCGAAGCCGCGGCCTGGATGCGGATGTCGGCCGGCCTCCTTGCTCTTGCATTCGCCGGCAGAGCGCTGGTCGCGGCTCAACGCGCCGAAACGATCAGTGGCAGGTCCACGGCGTTCGAAATACGGGAACTGGCTCGGCCGCCCACCGTCGCATGCCGGATCGAGCCGGCGCGGCTGATCCTCGACGACGGCGAACTGTCGATCTCTCCCTACTTCCTTTCCATGAAGCACGCCGTCGTCACCGGCGACTTCATGGTCATGCCGACACCGACCCAGATCCTCATCGACGGGCAGGTGCCCGATCCGGCCGATCCTCTGCAACTGGTTCGCTCCATCGCCGTGATCGGTCCCCGTTATGCGCTCGTGCGCAAGGGTAAGGCGCGCCGCGTCGCACGGGCGGCGCTGCTCGGCGGGGCGCGGAACTACTACCACTGGATCATCGACCATCTGCCACGCTTGGCGCTCTTCGACCCGGAGGTCGACCGCCCATTGATCGTGAACGCCGATCTCGCGCCGTTCCAGATCGACAGCCTGCGCCATCTTCGCCTCGGGGAAGACCGGCTGCTGAAGCTCGTTCCCGATGATCGGATCGAAGTGGACGACCTGACCGTTCCCTCGCTACTGACGAAATCGAGCCTCGTACATCCGGCCGCGCTGGTCTGGCTGAGAAAGCAGTTCCTGTCCGACGGGACGGCACCTGACGCGCCGAAGCGGATCTACGTTTCACGCCGCGAGGCGAAGCACCGGCTTCTGCATGACGAGCGGGAGGTCGTCGACGTCCTGCGGCGTCGCGGCGTCGCGGTCGTGACCACGGAAGGCATGCCGGTGACTCGTCAGGCGGCTCTGTTTGCGGCGGCCGAGCTGATCGTTTCCGTGCACGGGGCGGCACTTGCCAACCTCGCCTTCGTCTCACCGGGTGCCCGGGTGGTCGAAATCGATGCAGAAGGATCGCACCGCAGTTTCTTTTCAGTCATCGCGGCGATGAACGGCGCACAGTACCGGCGAGTGACGGGACGGGCCGTATCGCCGTATGCGCTTCAGTATTCGGACATCATCCTTGGCGAGCGGGGCCTCATGGAGCTCGAGGCACTGCTTTGATGATCACGCCAGATCGCGGAGCCGCTCCGCGAGGGCATGATCGACGGTGGACCAATCGCCCGGACGGGCTTGGCGGAACAGCGTCGCCGTCGGATACCAGGGCGCGTCGTCGCGTTCCATCAGCCAGCGCCAATCCGCGGCATGAGCGAGCATCACCCAGGTCTTCTGGCCGAGACCCCCGGAGAGATGGGCAATTGCCGTATCCGACGTGATGACCAGATCGAGAGCGGCGATCAGGGCGGCGGTATCGTCGAAGGTCGCGAGCTCCGTCGAGAGGTCCTTGATGGCGCCCATCGAGGCGCGATCCTCGTCCGTCGGAATCTTGGTCAGCGAGATCAGAGACGCGGCACTGTTCGCGGTCTCCCTCAACGCCGCGAGCCCGGGCGACCGCCGGCGGTCATCCACGAACTGCGGATTGCCGCGCCAGCAGAAGCCGATCCATGGGCGCGGAAGGTCTTTGAGCTTTTGCCGCCATGCAGCCACGGCCGAGGGATCTGGCGTGAGGTAAGGGACCGGCCCGGGGGCCTCGGTGAGCGACGCGTCGAGCGCGGCCGGCAGGCTAGGAAGGGAGCATTGGTAGTCGTGTGGAGGCGAGCGCGTTCCGCGCACGAAGACCTCGATCTCGGGAAATGAGCGTGACAGAAGCGGCGCCAGCTCGCGCACGGTTTCGAGCAGCACGCTGCCGGTTCTTCGTGCCGCGATCGGAACGAGACGCACGAACTGGATCGTCTCGCCGAAGCCCTGCTCGCAATGGAGAAGCAGCCGGCTTCCGGGGATGACCTCGCCGTTCCAGCGCCGACCGGAAAGTTCGGTGCGGATCAAGCCCGGCCTCGACAGGCGCGCTTCCCAGTAAGGCCATCCGTGCCTCGCATCGCCGCGCACGAGGAAGCCCTGGGCCAAGGTGAGGGCGGCATCGGCGCTGCCGGGCGCGACCGAAAGCGTTCGCCGCGCCCATTCTTCGAGCCTGAGCCAGTCCGACATGCGGCTGGCGTAACGTGCGAGGCTCAGCATGGCGGCCGGGAAGTCGGGCGTCAGCGCGACGGCGCGACGAAGAGCCAAATCCACGCCGGGCAGGCCGGCGGTCTCCGTCGTCGCGGCGAGGTTCACCTGCGAGACGGGTGAGAGGGGATCGAGAGTCGCCGCCACGCGCGCCGCGAGCAAGGTAGCCGCGGTCTTGCCGCGCTGCAGCCACGCGTAGGTGAGGTTGTGCCAGCCGGGCGCGGCGTCGGGCGCAAGCGCAAGCGCGCGACGTACGAGGATCTCCGCCTCTCTCGACCTGCCGTCGTTGTTGAGGATGCCGGCAAGATTGACGTTGGCCGCGAAATGGCCGGGCTCGCGTTCGAGCACGGTTCGGTAGTCGCGCTGCGCCTCCTGAGGGCGTCCGTCGGCGGCGAGCATCTCCGCGCGGAGGAGGCGAAGATCGCTCGTATCCTGGACGGCGATCGAACGGTCCAGGTGATGAAGGAGCCGCTTGAGGTTGCGCGTCGGGCGAAGCAACGCGATCGCGTTCTGTCGCGCGGAAGCAGAGGCGGGTGCGATCGCGAGCGTGCGCTCGACCAGGAGCAGGGCGCGATCGGGGAGGTCCGAAAGATGGCACGCGGCAAGCGGGAGCCAGGCGTTCGGATCAACAGGCTCATGAGAGATGTGCTGTCTTAGGAGTCTGGCTGCGGATTTGGTATCTCCGGCATTGAGGGCTTGGAGAGCTGGGCCGGTCACGTGGCAAAGCCTCGGAATTGGGCTGCGACTTGTTGGAAGACGGTGGTCCAGTCGCCGGGCTTGGTTTGGCGGAAGAGGCGGAAGGTGGGATACCAGGGGCTGTCGGCTCGGTGTTCGAGCCAGCGCCAGTCGGGTGCGTGGTGGAGAAGGAGCCAGGTGGGTTTGGCGAGGGCGCCTGAGAGATGGGCGAGGGCGGTATCCGAGGTGATGACGAGGTCGAGCTGCTCGAGGCAGGCGGCGGTATCGGCGAAGTCGGCGAAGTCCGGTCCGAGATGGGTGAGGTTCGGGTGGTTGTCGTGCGGTCCCGGATCGCGGACGAGGCCGACGAAGGGCTGGAGATCGAGGAGGGGCCGGATGGGAGCGAAGCCGGGAGAGCGCTCGCGGTCGCGCCGGAAGGCGGGGTTGCCCTGCCAGTTGAGGCCGACGAGCGGGCGGGGGAGCGAGGCCAGGCGTTCCTTCCACCGCGTCCGTCGCTCGACCGGTGCCGCCAGATAGGGAACCTCCGCCGGAATCGTCTCCAGCCGCGTCCCCATCAAATAAGGAAGGCTCAGGAGCGCGACCTGCGCGGCGCCTTCGGGAAACGGGTCGCCGATCGGCAGGACGCGTTCGAGGCCGCGGACTGAGGACATCAGCGGAACGAGCGCGGCATGGCATTCGAGAATGGGCGCGAGGCCGCGGTCCCTGAGGAGCGGGACATAGCGGACGAATTGAAGCATGTCGCCGTAGCCCTGCTCCGCCCTGACCGCGACGGTCGGCCCGGGCGGCAGCGCCGGACCCGCCCAGCGACGCAGGATCGTCGGTGCGATGCCGGCCTCGGCAAGCCCGAAGCGGGACTCGTAGCCGGCGAAGCCTTGAGCGAGGTCGCCGATCGCAAGCTGTGCGAGCGCCAGATTCCAACGCGGCTCCGCCCAGCCCGGGTGGAGCTCGAGCGCTTGCCGCGCCGCCTTTGCGGCGGCGCCCGCTCGTCCGTCATGGAGACGGGTCGAAGCGAGATTATTCCAGCCCTCGGCATAGTCCGGCGACGTCGCCAGGCTTCGGAGCAGCCAGGCTTCGCTCGAAGCACGGTCCAGCGCGTCGGCATGAATGGTGCCGAGATTGTTCAGCGCTTCGAGATAGGCCGGAGCAAGCGCAACGGCCCGGCGATAGGCTTTCGCGGCATCCCGCAGATGGCCGAGCGCTTGATATGCGCCGCCCAGGCTCAAATGGAGTCCGGGATCGTCGGGTCTTTCCTCGGCAAGGGCGACAAGCAGGTCCAGCGCCGCGAGGAGTTCAGCATCGCCCTTGCCGTCCGCACGACGCCAGGGCCGCGGCCCCTGCCATCGGCCATGATGCCTGACATCGGCCAGGCGCAGGAGACCGAGCGCGTGAAGCCGCCGGAGGCCTGGATCCGCGGGATGCACCGCCCGCGCCCGCACCACCCATAGAATCGACGCGACGATCTGTTCGGTGATCAGCGCCAGCGCAGCGAGGTCATGAAGCGTCGCAAGCCCGGCGGGAAATTGCGCGGCCGCGCGCTTGAGCATGGCCAAGGATGGCTTGGACTGGCCCGGAGCGAGCGGGATGACCGTGAGCGGCGGCCTCGGCGGGGACATTGATGCCTAGTGGCCTTTCCTCCTCCGGCTTAGCAAGGCGAAACCGCGGGGAGTCGAATATGCCTAAGGAATGTAGTCGGGGTCATTGGGCTCCAAACGCCCTAGGGGCGTCGCGAGCCGTTAATGTTGCTACATGACCGCGGGCTCGGATTCGAATTTCCAAGACTTTTTCGTAGCTTACCAGCGCGGAGCATTCTTGGCGGTGGAGGTCGGCTGCCGCCGGATGGCGTGCAGGAGCCCCGCAGACGGGCGGGTTATTCATCTCCTGAGCCTGGCATTATTCCAGCTCGGCCGGCATGGCGAGGCCGAGCGCTGGCTTCGGCGTGGGGGCCTCCTGACGACAGGGGCCGATCTGGTCGATGTCAGGGTCAATCTGGCCTCGGCGCTGCTTGCCCAGGGTCGCCATGAAGAGGCCTTGGCCTCGAGCGCAGCAGCGCTCGACCTCGATCCCGGCAAGGCCCGGGCGCTCTCGACCCGAGCGGACATTCTCCGCGCCGACCTCCGGTCGGTGCAGGCGCTGGGCGCGGGACGCCAGGCAGCGGCTCTCGAGCCTGGACGGGACGAGACCTGGACCACGATCGGCAACGCGCTGCAGGCGGCGGGGCGGATCCCTGAGGCGCTGGGCGCTTATGCACGAGCAATGGCGCTCTCGCCGAACAGCATCATCGCGCATGGCAACCGTCAGTTCACTCTCTGCTTCGCCGAGACCACGGACGACGAGGCGCTGTACCAGGCCGCCCGGACCTCGGGGCGCATTCTGGAGGCGGCCTTTCCTCCTGTGCCGATGCCCCGGCCGATCAGGCGTGGGCGGCTTCGGATCGGCTATCACTCCTTCGAGTTCTTCGCCCGCTCCGCTCTGGACGACTATTTCCCGCCGGTTCTGGAGAGCCACGACCGGCGCCGGTTCGAGATCGTGCTCATCGGCGACGGCGGCCGTCAGGATCGACGCACGGACGAGCTCCAGACATGCGCGGACCGATGGGTGGATGTCGCCGGCCTGGATCTGGCGGCAAAGGTGGAGCGTCTGAGAGGGCTCGACCTCGATATCGCGGTCTGCCTGACCGGATACCTGACGGTGCAGCGCCTGGTCTTCGCTCCCCGCATCGCGCCGGTCCAGGTCGCGCTCATGAATCATGTGTCGACGACGGGGATGAAGGCCTTCGACTTCCGTGTCACCGACCGGTGGCTCGATCCGCCTGGGGCCACTGAAAGATGGAACGTGGAGAAGCTCGTCCGGCTCGCGCATGGCTATGTCCCGATGCGGCCTCCCGCCGGCGCGCCCGGAGGCACTCCCCTTCCGGCGCGCGCCAAAGGCTACGTCACGTTCGGATCGTTCAACAATCTTTCCAAGATAACCCCGGGCACCCTGGCGCTCTGGTCGAGGGTGCTGGCGGCGCTCCCGACATCGCGGCTGCTTCTGAAGGCGCGGGCTCTCGAGGATGCAAAGGTCACGACCCGCTATCTCGATTTGGCAACGCGAGCGGGCATCGAGCCCCGCCGGATCGACATCATGGGATCGGTGCCGGACAATCATGCCCATCTGAGCGCGCTCGCACGAGCCGACATCGCGCTCGACCCGGTCCCGTTCTCCGGCGGCCGGACCACGGTCGAGACCTTGGCGATGGGCGTGCCGGTGGTCAATCTGCGATCCCCGATGATCATGGGCAGGCTCGGAGACTCCCTGCTTTCACGAGCCGGTCTCGGACACCTGGTTGCCGCCTCGGCCGATCGGTTCGTCGAGACGGCGGTTGCGCTGGCGAGCGATCTCGACGCGCTGGAACGAATGCGACGCGACCTGCCGGCCATGCTGCTCAGATCGCAGCTCTGCGATGTCGCGGGATATACGCGCGAGCTCGAGGACGCGTTCGAGGCGATGGTCGACGGCCGGCTTTAGGCCGCTCCTTAGCGGCTCTTGTCGTGGCAGAGCGCGACATAGGCTGCCTCGATCGAGCGAGCATAGGCCATCGGATCGCACAGCAAAGACTTCGACATCCGTTCGCGCAACCCGAGGCGCAATTCCGTTCGCCTCGCCGTGTCCGCGGCAAGGGCGACGGCCGCGGCTACGTACCCTTCGTCATCGGCGGCGATCAGTTCCGGCAAGCCGATACGGCTAAGGAAGCTGGCACCCATGCGCGAGAGGAAACGATCGCCGGCTCGTGTGACGACCGGGATGCCCATCCAGAGCGCTTCGAGCGTGGTGTTGCAGCCATTGAAGGGGAACGGATCGAGCGCGATGTCGACTTCCGCCAGGTTCGCGAGATGATCGTTCCTCGACTCCATCTCTGCGACGAACTGAAGTCGGCCAGGATCGACGCCGTGTGAGGCGAAGATATCGCCGATCCGGCGCCGAAGGCTCGGGGTCTGGTAGACGCCGCGATACTTGAGCCTTAGCGCGGTGTTCTTCGTTGCACGAAGTATCCCCGCCCACAGGCGATAAACCTCGGGCGCGTGCTTCGCCGGATTGTTGAACGACGCGAAGACGACGGTGTCGCCGGCGCGAGGCGGCGGAAGCGCCGCGGGCGGTGGCTCGTAGATATAGAGATTGGGGATGCGGACAAGCTCTTCGACGAACCGCTCCCGGGTATCACCGGGATGCAGGACGTCGTCGGTAAGCCAGGCGTCAATTCTCGGAATGCCTGTGGTCGTGACGCCGAAGAGCGCGGCCTGGACCGGCGCCGCTCCGTATGCTGCAACGGTCACGCGATTTGCACCTGTATGGGGAGCGACGAAGACCAGAACGTCGATCTGGTCCCGGAGAACCATGCCGGCCAGCGCCGCATCGGAGAGTCCCTGGGTGGGGTGCCAGCGGTCGGCCAAGGATCGAAAGCGCTCCGTAACCGCGTCCTGCGCCGTCAACTCCGGGTAGATTGTGACGGAAAACCGGTCGCGGTCGTGCCCCTCGATGAGCCCGATCAGGTTTCTGGCCACCGGATGGTCGCGCAGATCGGCCGACAGGTACCCGACCCTCAGCTTCCTTTGCGAAAAGTCCCCAACGATCCGGGGAGGCGGTGAGCTCGCCTCTTCCGGAGCGTATCGTCTTGCCCAACGCACGTGCTCGTTGAACAGCGCGTCGCCGCTGATCGTGCCGTCATAGGTGAGCGTGAGAAGAAGATCGGAATGGGCAGCGGCCGAGGGAGCCAGGGCCAGAACCCGGCGAAAGGCAGAGATGGCCGGCGGAATGTCGCCGAGCGTGAGAGCCGTCGCTCCGGCCGTGACGTGTGACGCCACGAGGTCCGGCTTGAGCACGAGCGCCGTTCTGATCGCCGTCGCGGCTTCGTCCAGCTGCTTGAGATGCCGGAGGTGATCGCCGAGGTTCTGGTGTCCTTCGGCAAACCATGGAAAGCGGCGAAGAGTGTCGCGGAGGATGCGGCAAGCAGCAGCGCGGTCGCCGCTCATCGCCAAAACGTTCGCAAGATTGTTGAGCGGTGCAGCGTCGTTCGGATCGACGGCATGGGACCGCAGATAGGATCGTGCGCTTCCCGTCGGATTCCCGGCCTGCTTCATGGCGATCCCGAAGTCGTTCAGTGCATGCGCGTCGCCGGGCTGTAAGGCGAGGGCTTTTCGGAAGCAGGTGATGGCACCGCGGCCGTCGCCTTGGCCGAGACGCCGGCGCGCCAGGTCGGACCAGTCGTCGCCCCGGGTTGAAGGGGACGTCATGCGGGCGACCACTTGTGCCGCCAGGCCGCCAGCGCCGATCCGACACGGTCTCCGACCTCGTCCCATCGCCCGAGTGCCGATTGGCGGAACAGCGTCATGGTCGGATACCATCGCGACCCGGCCCCCTTCGTCAGCCATCGCCAGTCGGCGGCAGCGGAAAGAAGCACCCATGCCGGGCGTCCCAGCGCACCTGCAAGATGCGCGACGGCGGTGTCGCTGGTGATGACCAGATCGAGAGATCGGATCAGCGTCGCCGTGTCGAAGAAATCCTGCATCTGGTCCATGGGATCGAGGAGGCCGAGTCCATCAGTCTCCCCGGCTCGCTTCTCCTTCACCAGGCTGACGAACTGAACTCCCGGTACGACCAGGACGGACTTCATGACAGAAATGCCGGGCGAACGGCTGAAGTCGTCGGAGAACGCCGGATTGCCCCGCCAGCAGAGGCCGACCTTCGGTTGGTCCGTCGACAGCATCGAGCCGGCGATCCCGCCGATCCGCGCGCCCTGAATATCGAAGTAGGGGATATCGGCGGGCACGGTGTCGGGCTCGGTTCCGAATGCCAGGGGGAGGCTCAGCAGCGGCAGGTGCAGATCGATGTCGGTCGGCACGTTCGTGGCATCGCCGGCCCGCTCGACACCTCGCGCCGTCGCCAGGAGTCGCAGCAGCGGAGGGGGGCCCGCGACGACGACTCGTCCGACGAGCGGAGCCGCCATCGCCGCGTACCTGATGAACTGGATGGAGTCTCCGTGTCCCTGCTCGGCAAGCAGCAACAGGGTCTTGCCTGGCGCCGGTCGGCCGTCCCATCGCCGGCCGGGGGGCGGCCGCCAGCGGATCGGGAAGCTCGGCGCGTCCCAGCGGCTTTCGTAAAGAGCGAAGCCTTTGCGCCAATCCCCGAGCGCGAGACGGGCCAGCGCTTCGTTGTACGGCGCGTCGCGATGAGACGGGTCGATGACCCGCGTCCGGGCGGAGGCCCGCACCGTCTCGGGGAAGCGACCGAGATGCAGTGCCGCGACGCCGCGATTGTAGTGAACGAGAGGATGGCTCGGGACGAGCGCGATCGACCGCCGCAGCCATCTGAGGGCTTCCGCCCATCGACGCTCGTGCAGGCAGGCGAAGCCCAGGTTCACCATGCCGTCGACTGATCCGACATCCGTGTCCAGCAGACGTCGGAACCATGTCGCGGCGGAACCAGAGTCGCCTCGGACACCGTGTGCCGCGCCGAGCATGTTCAGCAGCGGAGGGGACGACGGCGTCTCGGCGATGGACCGGCGCAGCGACCGTTCGTCGAAGCTTGGCGCCGTCCCGCTCAGTCGAGAGTCACCCAGTCTCCGAGCTGACGGCGGAAGGTTTCCGTGATGGTCCGCGCCTCGTCGTCGGAGGTGATCACGTAGGGCGTGATCAGCATGATCAGCTCGGTCCGGCCGCTCGCATCGTTGTTGGTGCGGAAGAGCTGGCCGACGCCGGGGAGGTCCCGCAATCCCGGGATGCCCGAGTTGCCGGTGCTCGCGGTTTCGCGAAGCAGGCCGCCGATGATCACCGTCGCTCCGTCGCCGAGCGAGAGCTGGGTATTCACCTTGCGGCTCGAGATCACCGGCGTGTTGAGGTCCGACGTCTTGTTGGTCGTCGCTTCGCTGACCTCCTGGCTGACGTCGAGGTCGACGCGTCGCGAGCCGTGGATGATCGGCTTCACCGTCAGCAGGACGCCGGTGTTCCGGTACTGGATGGTCTGGAGGATGCCGGTGTTGCCGCCGACCTGCTGATTGCTGGTTGTCTGGCTGGTCAGCAGGGGCACTTCGCTGCCAACCTGGATCCGTGCCTCGCCGCCGCTCCGCGCGACGAGCCTCGGGCTCGAGAGAATGGTCGCGCGGTTGCTGCTCGCCAGGGCGTTGATCAGCGCCCGGGTTTCGCCGGCAGAGTTGAGGATCGAGAAGTTGAGGCCCTTGGTGCCGATGCCGAGGCCGCCGAGGGTGCCGAACTTCACCTGGTTGCCGCCGAGGCCGGCGAGGTCGAGGGCCCACTCGACGCCGAGCTGCGTCGTGTTGTCGAGAGTGACTTCCGCCACGGTCACTTCGATGAGCGCTTCCCGGGTAGGCTGGTCGAGCGTCTCGAGAAGTTGACGGACCTGCGCATACTCTTCTGCGGTGCCCTGGAAGATGATGGCATTCCGCGCGAGATCCACGACCAGTCGCTTGGTCGCGATGATGGTGCGCTGGGTGCCGGCCGGCGGTGCGGCGACCGATCCGACGCCCGAGGTCGCCGCGGTCGGGGCAGGGGCGGGGGCGGCCGCCCCGCTCGCACCGGTGCCGCCGACGGCACCGCCGGCGCTGGCCGGGAGCATGCCTTCGATGACTTGGGACACCACCTGCGCCACGGTCTCGGCGTTGGTGTTGCGGACCTGATAGAAGAAGAGGCGCTTCAGCGGATCGGCCTGGCTCGGCTGATCGAGATCCCTTGCCCAGCCGATCACGTGGTCGAGAAGCGTCTGGTCGGTGGCGAAGACCAGCAGGGCGTTGGTCTGCTCGATCGGCAGCATGTTGATCGCCGATGCCGGCACGGATCCGATCGCCGTGTTGTAGCCCTCGATCTTCATCACCTCGGCGATCTTGAGTGCCAGGCGATCGACGGCCCAGTAGACGGGCTCGATGCGCACGCTGCGGCGCCCCGCGAGCCTCGGCTGATCCAGCAGGCGGATGGCCTCGAGGCCGGCGCGCACGTCCTCGGGCAGGCCCATCACCAGCATCGCGTTGAACTCGTTGAGCTGGATGATACGGAGCTTCTGGCCGTACGCTTCGTTGAGCCAACCTCTCAGCTCCGGCATCTTGACGTTCTTGACCTCGACGTACTGGAAGACCGGACGCAGGTCGGCCGGGACTTCGGCCTGCGCGCGCGAACGGAGAAGGCGCGGCGTCTGCGACAGCAGCGCCTCGCTCGGCACGATCCGATACAGCTTGTCGGCCTGGACGACCTCGATGCCGTAGGCGGCGAGGATCTGGCGCACGATCGAAAGAACTTCCGCCGGCGACTTCGGCCCGCCCGTGCGAAGCGTGACCAGGTCGTTGCGCTGCGCGACGCGTGCGTCGATGTCGAAGGCGAGCCTCAGCGTCTCGCCAAAGACCGTATTGATGAATGCCGGGATCGGCATGTTCTCGACACTGATCTCGGCCGCGGGGCCGCCCGGCGCGATGACGGTCGGCGCCGTCGCGGAGATCCGCTCGACGGTGGACGCGGAGCGGCCAGGCGTCACCTTCGTCGTCCAGGGCGCCTCTTTCGCGGCCGGCTCGACGGCGTCGGCCGGTGCCGGAGCCTGGGCATTGGGAAGACGCACCGGCGGGATCGAGCCGACGCGCAGGGCGCTGCAGCCGGCGAGACCGATCACCATCCCGGCGATCAAGACGAGAAAGCGTGCCCGGCGACGGATGACGGATCGGGAGGCGCTAGGCGTCATCCCTGCCCCGGCGAATAGAGGCGTAAGACACTGACCTGGTCTCCCCGTCGCAGATGGATAGTGTCCCCGGTGATACGCTCGATCGTCCGACCGTCCGGCAGACGCTCACCGACGGGAAGATAGCGCAGAATGTGGCGAGCGTTGGGCTGCGGCTGCACCATGAGGATCACATAGCGATCGTTTCCGCTGCTCATGATCCCGGTGACCCGCCAGTTGCCGGCCGGTGCTTCCGGCTGCGCGCTTCCTTGGGTCGCCACCGGCGCAGGCGCGGCCGAGGCTCCCCAGGGCTGTCGCTGCACCAGGACGGCAAGGTCCGCGGCGACCGTCGACGGCGGTGGCGGGGTGACCGCCGGAGGCTCGCCGCCTCTCGCCGCGCCGAGTCTCGCCTGCGTGTCGGCGCGCACCCAGCCGAGCACGCCGGCAGCGGCGACCAGCAGTACTCCCAAAGCGAGAAGCCGATAGACGGCGGGGCCCATTTTAGGACGTCGCTCCAGGTGCCGACCGCGTAAAGGCCGTGATGACCGCATCGATCCGCGGCACCGGTGTCTTCTGTACACGAAGCGACGTCACCACGGTAATCCGAGGGCCGGTCGATATTCTTTTCAGGAACTCGGTGAGTCCCTCCGGCGTGAAATCGGCAGAAAGCTGGGCGGCGATCGGATCGGCGCCGGGAGGCCCCTTGGTCACGACCGAACGCTCGACGCGCACGGTCGGACGGCCAAGTCCGCTCTCGCGCGCCGTCTTCAGAACCCACTCCTGGAAGTCGGCCCTGGCGATCGCCTCGGACTCGGCCGGCCAAAGACGCTGCAGCGCGCGTTCGGCCAAGGCTTCCGACGCCGCCTGACGCTGCGGCCATTGCGGATCCTTGGCGATCGCCTCGAAGCGGCGCTGTTCCTCGGCAAGCGTCATGATCCGCGCCTCGAGCTCGCGGGTCTTGTCGAACAGAAGCAGAGTCACGTTGGCCCACAGGATCACCGCCGCGGCGAGGAGGCCAAGCCTGACGAGGCGATTGCCCTTGATCTCCGTGCCGACGCCGGAGCGTGCGGCCAGGCCCTGCAGCGACGAAAGAATGTTCATTTAGGCCGCACCTTGATGCGGACGAGCAGGCTCTTGCCGTCGGCCGACGGGTCGACCTGGGACACGGAGAAGTTCGGAATCCCCTCAAGCTTGCGGATGACGAAGGAGCTGTCGATTGGCTGCGCCGCGCTCGCCATCGTGATCGTGAGATCGCCGTCCTGGTAGGTCCAGCTGGTGAGCTGGGTCCCGTTGGTCGGCAGCTGCTCGGCGACACGGGCCATCAGCGTCAGCTGATTGTCGCGATTCTCGAGCGCGAAGATCGCCTGCGCGCGAGCGTTCGCATCAAGGGTCTGCGCACGTGCCGTCTCGAGAGGCCTCGCGGTCGCGGCGAGAGCCGCGTTGGCCCGGGCCAGCGAGGCGACCGCACGGCCGAGATGGGCCACTTCCCCGATCTGATAGGCGGTGATCGCCAGGAAAACCATGGCAGCGGCGGCAGCCAGCTGGCCTGTTGGAATGCCTTTGAAGGACCAAGCGAAGCCGCGGCGGGGCCAGGGGCTGCGAAGCCATTCCTCGGCCACAGGCGCGGCGAGGTCCGGCGATACGGCATGGGGATCGAGCCCGGCGGCCCGCTGGAACCGCACCCAATCCTCGCCCGGCGGTATCGACGGCCACCAGCGGCTCGCCATGAGGCGCTTGTCGCGCCAGACTTGGCCCTCGAACCCATCGAGACAGGAGACGAGTCGCAGTCCCTCAGCCATGGGCCGGTGCAGCGCCGTCTCGGGCACGAAGCGGAGCGAGACCGGATCGAGTCCGTTGTCGCGCGCGACCTTCTCCACGCGATCGCTGTCCCAGGTCCAGACCCCGGCTCCGTCGTCCGAAAGGTCGAACATCATTCCGGGGCGTGCATAGGGCGCCCACTCGAGCGCCTGCAACCTCAGCGCATTCAGCCGCTTGTCCGGCGGAATCCCGCTCGGGAGCGACAGGCGCCGATAAGGCGTCAGCGCCCGGCTGACGGCGACCTGGCGGCCCGGCTTCGGCGGACTCTCGATCCTGTCAACGTGGAGAAGTATCGGCGATGACGGCCGGAAATCGCGCCACAGTGCTTTGAATTCGCTGGCCATCGGCGGTACCGAACGGCATTTCGAGAGCGTAGTCAATACGCCAGGGCTGGTTGAGCCCGTTCGGTGTAAGCGCAAGAGACATAACGGTTCTTCGAGCGAAGCGACGCCCGTAAAAGGTCACGACGAAAGTGTCCGACGGGAACGAAATGAAGCGCAGCGGATCGCCTTGCGGCGATCGTGCGCCATAGGCCGCGAGGTCGTTCGCCGAGTGCAGGATGACCGACTGCCGTGCCTGTTCCAGCCGCGGCAGCTGGTCTTCCGGAATGTCGTAGAGCGCCGAGAGGAGCGCCAGCGGCGCAGTGTTCACGTTGAGGCCGACGACGATCCCTGCCGAGGTGTAGGTCGGCAGGCCGGGATTGCGCCAGAGCTGCGGGTACTCGTCCCATCCAAGGATGGCCGCTGCCTGCCAGGGGGTCTGCAGCGGCTGGCCCGGCGGCGGCGGGCGCCCGGCCTCGAGATACTGCGGGCGCTTCGCGCCGCCGAGACGCGCCAGATCGCCCGGCTCCCGGAAGTCGGCGAGGCGGTTGATCAGGCTCTGATGGACTTCGAACGGAACCCCGAAGCGGGTCAGCAGCCGGGAAAGCTCGATCTCCTGCACGACGTTCAGGTTCAACAGGCCGCGCGCGTCCTGGACGGAGACGATGATGTCGTCGTCGTAGACGTAGGTGCGGCCGTCGAGGCGAAGCAGGCGCGAGCCCTGAGTCGCGGCACCGAGCGGGTCGGCAGCCCCCTGGGTCCGCATCTCCATGCCGCCCGCGAAGGAATCCGGCAGCTCCAGTCCGCGGGGGCTGAGGAAGTTGGTCATCAGCTGGAAAACGAGGTTCGACCTCGCGGACATCATCGCCCGCTCGGTCGACGCCTGCTCGCGCGCAGCCCTGGCATCGCGCAGAGATCGGGTGGCCCATTCGCCCAGGATCGACGCGCCGAAGGCGAACGCCGCGATCATCCCGAGCGTCAGGACCAGAATGAACCCGTGCTGCGTCCCGCGCCTCATTGCCCGATCACCGAGCGCGCGATGTCGCCCGTCCGCTCCCTCGCCTCGCGGGGTCCGTTCGACGCGAGAGTCGTGCTCCAGGCGTCGGCGCCGGCTCCGATCACGATGCGGATGTATCGTGGGATCTGAGGCGTCGTCGGCGTCGCGAAGGTCGGTGGCCACTCCTCGACCCACTGACCGTCGCCTCCGTCGTAGCTCAGTCGGCCGGCCTTTTCCGGCCATGCGGCGACGCCGACCCACGGGCCGTCCGCGACCTGCGTCTCCAGGCGCACACCCTTGGTCGCGGCATCGGGGGCGAGGCGCCACGCGACACGCTGCGGCACGCCGGGATCTGCGCCGGGAGCCGAGAGCGTAATGCCCGAGAACTCAGCCGCGGTACCGCGGAAGCGGATCGAACCGTCGACGAAGTCCGGCATCAGGCCCGCGACGCTGCGCCGAAGCCAGCTCAACGTCATGCGGCTGGACGCAGCCGCATCGAGATAGGCCGCGAGCCGCGTCCGGAGATCGAAGACCCGCGACAGGGAGTCCGTCAGGATCGACGCGGCGAAGCCGACGATCATGAGGACGACGAGCGCCTCGATGATGGTGAAGCCGCCAGCCCGCCGCCTAGCGCTGGGGCGGCGGCGCCTGGAAGACCATCGGGTTGCGGACACGGCGATACCCTATCTGATCGACATGAAACTCGAACCAAACGCCCCCGTCCTTGAGGACCTGGGCGCGAACGTCGTAGAGGGCGACCTGGTAAAGGCCGATGCCGCGCGGATAGGCGACATTGTCGACCGGCTCGACCTTCGCGGTCGCCTGCCAGCGCACGCGATACGGACCGGCGTCGCTGGTCCCGCTCGCCTCCTCCAGCGGATTGAGGCGCGAGATGACGGCCAGGGCCGCGAGCTGCGCTTCGGCCTGCTTCGTGGTGTCGGCCATCTTGGCGGCTGCGCCCAGGGAACGCCCGATCCACTCGTAGAGAGGGATCAGGGTTATCGTGATCAGCACGAGCGCCACGAGAGCCTCGAGCAGGGTGAAGCCGCTTTGCCTGCGCACGGCGCTCATTGCGCGGCCGTCGGTTGCGCGAAGCAGTGAGGCGCGTCGAGCCGCCAATCCGACTTGCGGTCCCCGGCGATGATCGAGATCCGTCCGCCCTTGCAGAACCCGTCCAGGCGATACTCGATCGGCGGCTCGGCGACCAACTGCCAGCCGGCGGGAAGGGCGAGCTTCGCCTCCTCGGCCGAGCGGAGCGGTGCGGGCGCCTGCCGGTTGGGCCGCGTGCTCGCGGGCGGCATCGGCGGCTGCGTCGACAGGCGCATGTCGGCGCCGCGCGTGAGCGCGGTGACGCCGAGATCGTTGATCTGCCGAAGCAGGTCGGTTTCGCGGTACGCGAACATCATACGGTCGTAGATCGTCGACAGCCGCGGTCCGGCGATGCCGACCATCAGCCCGACGAACGCGACGACGAGCAGGATCTCCAGCAGCGTGAAGCCGCCGGAGTCATCTCGCCGGCGGCAGGTATCCAATACCGGCGACCACGCCACCGGGGCCGGGCCTGCCTTCACCGCCATAGCTGTAGAGCGCGAAGGGCTGTCCGTCACGACCTGGCACCGAATACTGATAAGGGTTTCCCCATGGATCGAGCGGGATCTTGCCGTCCAGATATGGACCGACCCACCTGGCGCGGAGCGCCGGATCCGCGGGCGCGGTCACCAGAAATTCTAGTCCCTCTTCGGTCGTGGGGAAACGACCGAGGTCGAGGCGCATCGTCTCCAGCGAGCTCTTCAGCATCTTGATCTGTGCTTCCGCGGTCGTGTTCTTGCCGCGGTCGACCTGCGACAGCAGACGCGGACCGACCAGGCCGGCCAGCAGGCCGATGATGACCAGGACGACGAGAATCTCGAGCAGCGTGAAGCCGTGCTGCAGGGCGCGGCGAAGCCGGATCGGACGAGGGGACTGGATCATAGGGGCAACGTGTTCACGCTGGTTATGGCGAGAATGATGGCGGTCACGAAGACACCGATGATGCCACCGATCATCAATATCGCTACCGGCTCGATCAATGCCAAGACCCGCTTCATCCGGGCACGGCTCTGCTCGTCGAGCATGGCGCCGAGGGATCCCAGCATCTGGGGCATGTTGCCGGCCTTCTCACCGACCCGCACGAGACCGATGGCGGCGGCATCGAACGGCGTGTAGTCGGTCAGCGCCCGCGACAGCGCGGCACCTCCGCGAACGACTCGCTTCACCTGGTCCAAGCGCTCGGCCAGGGAGCGTACGCCGACGCTCTTGCCGGCAAGATCGAGCGCATCCATCAGCGCGACGCGATTGGCGAGCAGCGTCGCCAGAACGTTCGCCCATCGCGCCGTCTCGATGTTGAGCAGCCAAGGACCGATCACCGGGATGCGGAGCCCTGCTTCCGCGATCGCCATCCTGACCTCCGGACGACGCAGGAGGATGGCGCCGCCGACCGCCACGACGGCGGCCGCGATCAGCAGCCACTGCCAATTGTCTTTGGCGAACAGGCCTGCCGACATCACGATCTGGGAAAGCAGCGGCAGCTCGTTGAAGCGCGCGCCGAACATGGTGCTGAAGCGCGGCACGACGACCGTCAGGATGAAGATGACGGCGGCGACGCCGGCGGCCACCAGGAAGAGCGGATAGGTCAAAGCCTGGCGCAGGTCCTGGCGCACACGCTCGTCGTAGTCGAGCTGCTTGGCGGTATCCTTGAGCGCCTGGGCGAGTTGACCGGTGCGGTCGCCCGCCTCGATCAGCAGATAGGCGTATTCCGGAAGCCCGGGAAGTCCGGCGCGGATCGCCGCGGGCACGCGATCGCCCCGCTTGAGCCGCCGGGAGATCTCCGTGAGCCCGTCGGCGAGCATCGGCTTGCTCGCCGCATCGGCAAGTGCCGCCAGTGCATCCGCAATCGGAAGACCCGCCTGCAGCAGGGTGGCGAATTCGGCGACGATGGTGATCAAATCGCGCTGCGTGACGCGGCCGCCTCGCCGGCCCTTCGTTTTCCCGCGCACCTCGCCGGTACGCTCGATCGAAAGCGCGGTAAGCCCTCGCCGCTTCAGCTCGCGATGCGCTTCGCGTTCGTCGGTCGCGGCGATCGTTCCGTCGAGCTGGCTGCCGTCGCTGCTGATCGCCTCGTAACGGAAGCTACTCATCGGATGTTTCGCCGAGACCGGTCACGCGGGCCACTTCCTCGACGCTGGTCTCGCCTCGCCAGACCTTGATGAAACCGTCCTCGCGCAGGGTGCGATGCCCGCCACGCTCGGCGATCTGCTTGAGCTCGCGGGACGTCGCATGGCGCAGCACGGCATCGTGGAGCTCAGATTCCACGACCGCCATCTCGTAGACGGCGATCCGGCCCCTGTATCCGATCCCCTGGCAGGCCCTGCAGCCTTTGGGATGACGGAAGTTCGCGGACTTGGTGAAAAGAGACGGATGAGCCTGCCTGATCCCGGCGATCTCCGTCATGATCTCCGCCGGCACTTCGGTGGGCGTCGCACAATCCGAGCAAAGCTTGCGAACCAGGCGTTGCGCCATCACCAGGCGGACGGAGGTCGCGACGAGGAAGGGTTCGACGCCCATGTCGATCAGGCGGGTAAACGCACCGAGCGCATCGTTGGTGTGAAGCGTCGAGAACACCAGATGGCCGGTCAGCGCCGATTGCACCGCGATGGCCGCGGTCTCCACGTCACGGATTTCGCCGATCATGATCGTATCGGGATCCTGGCGCAGGATGGCGCGGAGCGCGCGCGCGAAGTCGTAGCCGATGTCGGCATGGACCTGGATCTGAGAGATCCCGGGGACGTTGTATTCGACCGGATCCTCGACCGTGATGATTTTCTGCTGTCCGTCGTTGATGGCTTCCAGGCTGGCGTAGAGCGTCGTCGACTTGCCCGAGCCGGTCGGACCGGTGACCAGGATGATCCCGTGCGGCTCCTGGATCGCCTGGCCATAGAGCGCGATGTGGTCGGCTTCCATGCCGAGCCGATCCAGCGAGAAGGCCTTCCGCTCCTTCGGCAGAAGACGCATCACGATGGACTCGCCCCAGACGCCGGGGACCGAGGAGACGCGCACGTCCACGTCCTTGCCGCTGAGCCGCGCGCTCATGCGTCCGTCCTGCGGCAGGCGACGCTCGGCGATGTCGATCCCCGAGATGAGCTTCACGCGAGAGGCGACGGCGTCGAAACGTTCGCGCGGCAGCGTGAATCGGGTCTGTAGCACGCCGTCGACGCGGAAGCGGATGCGGAAGTTGCGCTCGCTCGGCTCGATATGGATGTCCGACGAGCCTTCGTTGAAGGCCTGCGAAAGCGTGTTGGCGACGAGCTCGACGACCGGGGCCTCATCGGCCATCTCGCGCAGCTGCGAGATGTCGGCACCGACCCGTTCGTTGGCGCTGCTGATCGCGCGAAGCAGCTCGAGCCCGTGGTCGACGTCCTGGTTGCGGCAGAGGAACCAGCTCATCGCATGGCCGGCGAAGGCGCCGGCGATGATCTCGACGAGGCTGTCCTCCATCGGATCGCGAGCGATGACGTGGATCGGCCCGTCCGCGGCTTCCCAGGCGACGACCTCCTGGTCCAGCCACCAGGCGAGCGGAAGCTTCGCCTGCTCGATCGCGGCGAGGACCGGTTGCGTCGCCTTGGGAACCTCCTCGGGTTCGAGCACCGGAATGCCGAGCTGCGCCGAGAGCACGGTCAGGAGCTCGGCTTCCGACAGCGCGCCCATGCGGACGAGGATGCTGCCGAGCCGACCGCTGTACTCGGCCTGGAACGCCAGCGCCTTTTCGAGGTCTTCCTGGCCGATCGCGCCTTTCGCGATCAACAGCTCGCCAATCCGCGGCGACAGCGAGGGCGCCGGATGCGCAGAGCCGACATGTTGTGACGTGGTGAGGGTCAACCGGGGAGCATCCTCGGAATCGTCATGTCCTGTCGCACACGGAATGGGCGCCGTCGCCTTGCGTCGCCGGCCTTCTGGCCGCTATATCGCTGGCCCAAGACGCAGGAGTTTAGGACAAGCATTGTCTAGGGACAATGACCCGGCGACGCCCGGCGCGCTTCTCGCCGAGGCCGTCGACGCCTATGCCCGCGGCGATCTCCGCGCTACACGATCGAAGTCCCGGCTGATCCTTATCGAGCTGCCCGCCCATGCCGATGCTTGGCGCCTCGCCGCCTATGCGCATCTCGGAGAGGGCCCGGCGGTCGGCCTGGGGATGCTGGAGCGGGCGGCCGCTGCCCGACCCGACTCGCCGGATACCTGGAACGACATCGCCTCCGTGGCGCAGCGCATCGCGAATCCTCTCGCCGCCGTTCGCGCACTTCGGCGCGCGACGGCGCTCGATCCAGGCGCGTCGGCGCGGTGGCGGGATCTGGGTTTCGCCTTGTCGTCGCTCGGAGGCGACGGCACTGGGCCTCTCTATCGGTCCTTGGCCTTGGCGGACGACGACGGATCGACATTGCGTGCCCTGGCCGAGGCTCTCCTGGCGCGCGATGAGATCGACGCGGCAAAACGACATGCCTGCCAAGCGCTGCTCCTGCTTCCGGCGGATGCCGGTAGCTGGCTGGTCCTGGGCCTCCAAGCCCATCGCGGCCAGAGTTCTCGGGACGCCGACTGCGCCTTCCGACGCGCAGGCACGATCGTGCCGGAGATGGCGTCCGCCTGGCACAACCTCGCGCTCGTGGCGTCGGCTGCGGGCGACTTTCCAAGCACCGATCGAGGACTGCGACGCGCGCTGGCGGCGGAGCCGGCGTTCGCTCACTCCCTTCTTCTTTCGGGGAACCGGCGCATCGAAGTCGGTGACACGAGCGGCGCGTCCGTTCGCTTTCGCCGTGTGCAGGCCGTCGCTCGGGATTTTCCGGAAGCCACGCTCAATCTTTCGATGATCACGCTTCTGGACGGCGACTGCGCGGCAGGTTGGAGAGGATTCTCGGCCCGATGGCGCTGCGTCAGTCACCGCCACTTCCGGCCGACGCCAGGCGCGCGCGCCTGGGACGGACGTGTCGACCGCGCTGCTCGCCTGGTGCTTCGCGCCGAGCCGGAACAGGCTCTCGGGGACACCATCCAGTTCGCGCGTTTCATCCCGTCAGCCGCGAAGCGTGTGAGCACGGTGATCGTCGAATGCGCCCACACGCTCCACGGCCTGATCGGCCGAATGCCCGGAGTCTCGCGCGTGATCGACATCGGCAGCGACCCTGGTACCGTCGACCTGTCCTGCGGCTTGATGGAACTCGGCGCCATCTTCGCACCGACCCTGGCCGCGCTTCCCGTTGCCGCCTCTTATCTCGCTCCCGACCCGACCGCCGTCGCGGCCTGGGCTTTGCAGATCGATGATCTTCCGCAGCCACGCATCGGCATCTGCTGGCGGGGCAATCCGCGCTTCCGCATGGATCGGCACCGCTCTCCCGGCTATGCCGCCGTATCGCCGCTGCTGCGGATCGCGGGCCCCCATCTCCTTTCCCTCGTCCTCGATCGCAGGGAGGAGGAACCGCTTCCGGACGGCATGGCTGACCCGATGCCCCTGGTCTCCGACATGTCCGACACCGCGGCGCTGATATCGAAGCTCGACCTGGTGATCACCTCGGATACGGCGATCGCGCATCTCTCCGGCGCTCTCGGACGGCCGACATGGGTGCTGCTGCACGAGCCGCCGGACTGGCGCTGGCTTCGCGATCGAACGGACAGCCCCTGGTATCCGAGCGTCCGGCTCTTCCGTCAGCCCTCGCCTGGTGATTGGTCGGCCGTCATCGTTAAGGTGATCGAGATGCTCGACGCGAGCTTTCCTATCCGGCGGCAGTAAGTGCTGCGATGATATTCTCGCAGGCGTCGAGCGGCCGGACGTGCTGCCTCATGAAGCTCACCATCTCCGCTTCCGGGCGATGCCGCGTCATCCAGTGCCAGATCGTCCGCGCCTCTCGCACCCGTCCGGTCGCCATGTAGGCGAGCAGAGCTTCGAAGAGCTCGCCCATCCAGGCGATGCGTGCGGGCATCGCGGCGACGAACCCCGGCAGTTCCTCATCCGCCATCACGAACGGAAGATTGAAGAGCCCGTGGAAGCCGAAATGCGGCCAGCCATCCCTGGTGCGCTCGAACGAGAACCGCTCGGCAAGCTCAGGGGGGGCGAAACGAATGCCTTTCTCCCTCTCGAGGAAACGCCGGTTGCTGACGCATATGGCCGCGTCTTCCGGGTGGCTCACGACGAAGCGCTCGTCCCCGCACGCCTCGAGCAGCCGGCGCGACCGCAGCGAGAATCCCCCGTTGCCGACCTCGATGCCGGGCACATGCGGCCAGCGCGCGCCGATGTAGTCATAGGTCTGGAAATCCGGACGCCACTCGCGCCCGTCGATCACGTAGCCGTCCCACTGCGTGACGAGCACGAACTCGGTGGTGATGTGATGGCGCAGCTCCTTCAGCAGGAACTGCGAATAGTCCGCAGTGCTGGCGATCGCCGGGATGAGACGCACTTCTACGCCGACAACATCCATCGGCCGATCGGTGAACAGGATCGCGTGCTCGAACCGGCATTGCGCCATGCTGACCGCAAGGGCTCTCGCGGCGAGGTCGTAGGCGCTGCAGTCGACGCAGCAGATCGTCGTGCCGGGGATGACGACGGTCATGGCGGTGGGTGCCTACGCCACCTCGGACAGCCACGTCTCGATGACTTCCCGAAGCTGAGGTGAAGGAGTCGCTTTCCCACGTTCGAGCTTGCTCACATGCCCTTGCTGAATGCCGAGGCGGGCGGCCGCTTCCTGCTGGGACAAGCCCAGCGTCTTCCGAAGCCGCTTCAGCCTCTCCGCCAGATCCGCCGGGTCTCCACGCATACCGCGCTCGATGGCGTGCGACTGCTTCTGGCCACGCGTGCGCAGATAGTAGTCGCGTATCACCTGCGGCGCTTCGATCGCTATCCCCGCGTCCAGCCACTTCTCCGTCCAGCCACGCGACGACGTCTCGTCCTCGCGCCAGTCGACATAGCGCCAGCTCACCAGAACCTTGTCGATCGCGAGCTGGTCCAACGCCTGCTCGAGCCGGGCGCGGGTTTTCGACGGGTAGCGCTCATTGACGCTTTCGCCGACGGCGTCGAGGAGCGTGCGGACGGAATAGGTCTGGTTGAACTCGCCCGACAGGCTGGCGGCTCGCCAGTGCCAGCTCATGTAGCGCGTGATGCGCTTTTCCCATTTCCGACGGAACGGGTCGTACTGCAGGGCCTTCTTGAACAGCAGGCCGGTCTCCTGGCCGGTTCCGAAGAGGAACGCTGCGAAGGCCTTCCCGGGCCGGAAGATGAAGCGCTCCACCTCTATGTATCCGTCGAGCCGGATCTGCCCCATGCGGTCGGTGATGATGAAGGGACGGCTCTGAAGGGTCTTGGCGACAGGCGCGCGCGGCTTCTGGCCGTTCGTCTCCTTCTCGTACACCATGACCTCGGCGACATTGATCCAGACATTCTGGATGTGCGAGAGCGCCTTCAGCATGTCTGCGCGCTGCTCGGGCTCGTAGCCGCCGCGACGGCCGCTGCCGGCCCGCTTCGGCTTCAGGCCGCGCATGGCGAGGATCTCGTCGACGTCGGCGACAGCCGTGTCGTCGGGGCCGCGCGCCTGGCTGAGATAGATGGCACAAAGCGCATCCAGTGCATCCGCGTCGAGGTCGGAGAGCTCGCTCTGCTGTCGCCACATCGTGGTCGCCCAAGCTTCGATCGTCTTGGGCGCCATGAGCGAGCCGAGATCCATCGCGGCCGGCCGCAGCTGCGCGTAGCTCTTGGCGTTGCTGCGCTCCAGCGGCGCGGTCGGCCAAGGCGATCCTTCGACCTTCCGGAAGTTGTTCTTGTAGAGAGCCTCCCGGAGGCTCTGGAAGTGCGCCGACGACAGGACGACCAGCGCATCATCGGCGACATTGTCGCGGGCCTCGGCCATTTGCCGGCGTCGTCCCTGGCCGAGCAGAGCCTCGAGATCCTCGTCGTTCCGGAACGGTGCGGACAGGAGGCTGACGCTGCCCATGACGGCTTCGGCACCGTGGACCGCGACGAGCCGCAGAACGCGCTCCATCAGGTTCCGCACCTCGAGCGGATAGAACTCGGACGACCACGCCCGTGCGCCTGCCGCCAGCCATCGGCCGAGCTGCTGGAGGTAGGAATCCTCACCTATCGTCTCGGCGGCGATCCGCTTGGTAATGCCGAGCACGAGATCCGGCGAAAGGCGCTTGCCGCCATCCGCGGGTTCGTCCGACGCCTGCTGTCGATCGATCAGCTGCACGGCGATGAGTCCCGACAGGACCGCGACGATGTCGTCCTTGTCGCGTTTTGCCGCGTCGGTGAGGATCGGCTCGAGCGCTGCGGGAGAGAGTTGTTCTTCGCGCGCAAGCCGCGTCGAGATGTCCTTGACGGTTGCGACCAGCGCGGGGATCAGGCACGACGGATCGCGATCCCTCAGCGTCGCCGCCAGCGCTACGGCACGCACCACCGCGTCGGTCGCCGCGCCTTCGCGCCCCTCCTTGTGCTGTTCCGCGCCCATCGATTCCTTAAGTCCAGGTTGCGGACGATTATGGCCGCGACTGTCGAAGCGCTTCAACAGCTTGCTGCTGGCACCATCGCCGCCACATCGACCGGTAAGCCGCCTCCATGTTCCTGGCGTATGCCGGACCGTCGCACAAGGGCGACGCTCTGAGCCGTTCGCGAAGCCCGGACCTGAGATCGGCCAGTCGGCCGACGTCGCGCGCAAGCCCGACGGCGATGTCGATATAGTGGCGGCGGTCGGTCGCGACCAGCTCCGGATGGCCGGCGGACGTCAGGATGGCAGCCCCCATCCTCGCGACGAACCTTGTGCCCGGCAAGGTCACGATCGGAACGCCCATCCAGAGCGCCTCGAAGTTGGTCGTCGCCGCGTTGAACGGGAAGGTGTCGAGCGCGATATCCATCCGTCCGTACTGCGCCAGATGCGCCGAATGACTGTCCGTCGTCGTCCCTAGCAGCAAGCGATCCCCCGAGATGCCCCGGTCGGCGAAGGCCATTTCCAGAAGATTCCGGTTGGCTTGATCGCCGTAGCGGTTCCGCGACTTCAGCAGCACGCGGCTGCCGGGTACCGCATTAAGGATCTCGGACCAGACGGAAATGACCTCGTCCGTGATCCTCGCTGGCTGCGTGAAAGATCCGAAGGTGATCCGCCCTTCCCGCAAGGCCGGCGGCACGACCACGGGAACGTTCGGCATCGGCCGCGTGAAGGAGTAGAAGACCGGGAGTCGAAACAGCTCCTCGCTGAAGATCTCCTTGGTCCCGCCCTCCGGATGCAACGTTCCGTCGGTAATCCAGTAGTCCATGTGGCGGACGCCGCTGGTTCCTCCATCCAGATAGGAGATCTGAACGGGCGCCGCGCGATAGGCCGCGACGAGGGGACGATTTCCATCGAACCGGCCGCCGATGAAAACAGCGATGTCGATCTGGTCCTCCCGCATCGCCTTGGCGATCTCGACGTCGCTCATTTCGACGACCTCGCGCCAGCCATCGACCTTCGACCTGATCCACTCGGTTTCGCGATCCTTCTGGTAACTCGCGCTGTAGCAGACGACCGAGATGGATTCCCGATCCCGGTGCTCGAACAGCGCATTCATGAACCAGCGATTGGGATGCTCACGAAAATCGGACGAGACGTAGCCGACGCGGAGACGTCGTTCGCCGTCGGCATCGTTGGCTGGTTTCGGCAGAACGGCGTCTTCCGCGGGCTGATGCCGCGTCGCGAACAGCACCGTCGATCGGAACACACGTTCTTCCGAAACGCCCGGGAGATGAAGGAGCGCGTAGAGCAGATTCCGTTCCGCATCGACGAAGCCTGCCTGTCCCGCAAGCGCTCGCCCGAAAGCCGTCATTGCCGCTTCGAGCTTTCGCATCTCCTGATAGGCCGCGCCCAGCACCATGTGCGTCGTGGCATCGTCGGGCTGGGACACCAAGGCCAGCCGGCAGTGCAGCGCCGCCTCGGAAAGTCGCCCGCGCGTCCGCTCGATGGATGCGTAGAGAGCACGCGCCGCAGCGGCGGCCGGCTCCAGCACCATGGAACGCCGGCACAAGGACAAGGACCTCTCTTCCTGCCGCTTGACGCCCTCGGCGAAAGCGAGACCGGCCATCGCATCGGCGCCGGGCGGATTGAGCGCGATCGACCGTCGAAAGCCGCCTGCCGCCAGGCCGACGAGCCCCCGGCGCATGAAGGCCATCCCGACATTGCTCCACAGAGCCGGATGGCGATCGTTCACCGCGAGGCCGCGTCGATAGAGGAGGATGGCCCTGTCGCCATCAGTCTTCCTCTGGGCCTGAACGCCACCGGCGTTAAGAACGCCGACATTCGTCGGCGCAAGTGCCAGCGCGGCCCGAAGCGCCGCATCCGACCGGCCCTGACGCCCGAGACGCCGCGCGCTTTCCGCGGCGTCCACGAGTACGGCGACCGACAGCGGCGCAGCGCCCAAGACGCGCCTCAGCCTCGTGTCGCCCGTCTGGAGGTTTCCGCGCGACACGTCGGCGGCTGCAAGCAGCCTGCCGCCCTCCTCGTACGACGGTGCGAGCGCCAGAAGCCGACGAAGTGTCCGCCCTGGATCCGCCCGCCTGGATGCCAGGGCGAGGTTGTGCAAGGCGGCTATATTGTAAGGGTCCAGGTGCACGGCGGTGCCGCACCACCTGCCGGCCTCATTCGAGTTCGCATCGAGAAGAACCAGCCCGATCGAACCGATGACCGGCAGGCTCGCCGGATCCAGCACAGCGGCGCGACGGAAGCCGCGCAACGCTTCTGCCAGCTTTCCGGCATCATGCGCTCGAGCAGCGGATTCCAGTTCGGACGTGAAAAGCGCCTGCACCACGCTCGTACGTCCAACCGCCCTAGCTGCTGGCGGATTCTTGAAGGATCGCCTCTAAGTCCTTCGCGCTGAACCAGCTGTCGTTGGAGTCGCTGCTGTAGCGAAATCCTTCCGGCAACGTCGCGCCTTGGATCTGATCGTCCGGAATCTGCAGATCCTCGCCGTCCGGCAGGATCACATATGCGTTGCCGACGTCCCGGGCATGTCGCGCCTCGTCCTCCGACAGCAGCACCTCGTGCAGCTTCTCGCCTGGTCGAACCCCGACGACGTCGATCTCACAACCCGGAGCAACCGCACCCGCCAGATCGGTAATCCGCATGCTGGGAATCTTCGGAACGAAAACCTCACCACCCTTCATGCGGGCAATGCACTCGAAGACGAAATCGACGCCTTCGTCGAGCGTCAGCCAAAAGCGGGTCATGCGCCGATCGGTGACGGTGACGCGACCGCTGGAGCGCTGTGCCTTGAACAGCGGCACCACCGAGCCTCGGCTGCCGATCACGTTTCCGTAGCGCGAGCAGGCGAAGAACGGCTTTTGGCCCCGGCCCGAATACACATTGGCCTGGACGATCAGCTTTTCCATGCAAAGCTTCGTCGCGCCATAGATGTTGATCGGATTGACTGCCTTGTCGGTCGACAGAGCAATCACCCGCTCGACGCCCTGGTCGATCGCCGCCTCGACGACGTTGCGCGCGCCCATGACGTTTGTGAGGACAGCCTCGATCGGGTTGTATTCGCACGCCGGTACCTGCTTGAGGGCCGCCGCATGCACGACGATGTCCACGCCGTGGAATGCCCGACGAAGCCGGTCGCAATCCCTGATGTCGCCCAGGAAGTAGCGCATCGGATCGGTCCTGCCGCCCAGCATGCTCTCGCGCATCTCATGCTGCTTGAGCTCGTCGCGACTGAATACGATGAGGCGCCGCGGCTTGCCGGCAGCCAGCAGACGCTCGACGAAGCGGCGACCGAACGACCCGGTCCCCCCAGTGACCAGGATGCTCTTGTCCTGGAAGAAACTCATGTTGGCGACGTGTTTTGGCCTGTTCATTTCGGCACGGTCGGGAGATAGAAAAGTACCATATGATCGATAGCACGACCGGCGTCCAGCGTTTCGACAGCCGACCCGCGATCGCCCGGCTCGCGCTCGGAACCGCACAGGTCGGCCTGCCCTACGGCGCGACCAATCGCCATCCGCCACCGGACGCCGACGCGCTCGCGGCGATGCTTGATTTGGCTGACGAGGCCGGCGTTGCCTGGATCGACACGGCACCTGCATACGGCGATGCGGAGTCGAGGCTGGGCGAGCAGCTTGGACGTCATCCATCGTTCCGCATCGCAACCAAGATCGGGCCCCTCGCGGACGTTCCCGTCGGTCAGGCAGGCCGCGCCGTGCACGAAAGCGTCGCGCGGTCGGTCGAACGGTTACGTCGTGAGCACATCGATCTCCTTCTGCTGCATCGGGTGTCCGACCTCTCCCGGCCGGATGTCGCCGAGCTGGTCGCCGCTCTGACGGCGCTCAAGAGCGAGGGTGCCGTCACCCGCCTGGGCGTTTCCATCTACGATCCGCCGGAGCTCGACGCGGTCTTCGACGAAAAGGTGTTCGACGTCGTGCAGGCCCCGATCAATCCCTTGGATCGACGCTTTCTTGACGATGCCATTCTCGGGCTTCTGGAACGCAACGGCTTGGTCCTCCACGCTCGATCGGTCTTCCTTCAGGGACTTCTCGTCGCCGCACCCGACGAACTGCCGGCCTTCGCGCGGCGCGATCCCGCGCTATTGGCCTGGTCCGCCTGGCACTCCGGCCGCATCTCGCCGATCGCCGCTTGTCTTGGGCTCGTTCTCGCGTGTCCAGCCGTCGAGTGCGCGATCGTGGGCGTGGCAGCCGTGCCGCAGCTCCGAGAGGTCGTCGATGCCGTCGGCACGACAGGCGAACTTCCGCCTTTCCGGCCGCCCGAACCCGATCCAGCACTGATCGATCCCAGAAGGTGGCCGCCCAGATCGACGAAATGAGGTCGTATCGCGGCTTTCCGCCCAGATTTCGCTGCGATTTGGCTTGAGATCGAAACCGCCAGCCCCTAAATGCAAACGTCCTCGGATACGTAGTGCCGATTGGCACTTGCTTCGAGCTATCTCGAAGGAGTTAGGCGTGAGCGGAAATGTCGAGTCGCGGCAGCTGCCCCAGGAGATCCAGGATCTCCTGAAGCAGTACATGCCGGTATTCGTCGGCGAGAACGTCATCGTGCTCGGCGGCGAGCAGCATATGCGGCTGATTTTCGTCGGTACGCCCCATCGGGACGGCAAACCCAATCCCAGATGCTCGATCGATCTGAGCTACGAGGTCGCGGACGGCCTGGTCGCTTCGATCCGAGATGTCCTCGCTCGTCGCCCGTAGCGGCGCGGCCCTTCGAACTTCAGGTGAACCGATGACCGATCAACCGAACATCCCGAACATGCCGCCCGAAGGCACCGCAGCCTTGAAGGCGAAGGTGCCGACCTATCTCGCCAACCACTGCACCCTGTTCAATTCGGACAACCTCATCCAGATGGTATTCGGATCCAAGCAGCCGGGTGACGAACTGCCTAACTTTCAGTGCTCGGTCTTCCTGGACCACAGCACGGCCGCCAGTCTCATCGGCGTCCTTACCGATTTCTGTAAGAACAAGAGCTGATCCGTCAGCCGAAGCCAGGACAGCGACATGACCGAAACGACCACGCCCGCCCTTCAGCTCGTCAACCAGTACCTGAAGGATCTTTCGTTCGAGAACATGCGGACAGGCAAGCTCGCCCGCCGCGACATCCGGCCCATGGGCGTCGAACTGCGGGCGCATGTCACCGTCAACGACCTTGGCGAAGGATTGCAGGAATCCGAGCTGTTCCTGGGCGCCACCGGCAGCATCGACGGTCAGCAGGCCTTCATCGTCGAACTCACTTATGCCGTCATCTACCGCATCACCAATCTCGATCCCGACATCGCGCGTACGTTCCTCAACGTCGAGGCGCCTCGTCACATCTATCCGCACGCCGCCGCGATCCTGACTCAGGCGGTCGTTGGCGCCGGCCTGCCCCCGGTCTGGCTGGAGCCGCTCGACTTCAATGTCCTGTATGCTGTCCGCCAGCGGGAAGAAGCCCAGAAGGCAGCCGGGACTTCGTAACGCCGGGACGTCGCTCGAACCCGGCCCGACCATAGTCGACTGGAGACGATGGAAGATCCGGCAGCCGGTGTGATCGCATCCGTCCGGCGCCAGATCGCGCAGGCACCCGGCGATCCGGCACACCTGCGGCAGCTCGGCTTTCTCCACCGCCGCCACGACATCCACCGCGCCGCCGCATGCCATGGCCGCGCCGCCGCCATCGAAGCGGACGGCCATCTCCATTACGAACTCGGGACTGCACGCCTCGTCGCGGACGACACCGCCGGTGCTCTCAAGGCTCTTCGCCGTGCCGTCATCCTTCTTCCGTCGACTCTGCCGGTGCTCGCCAACGCCAGCGAAGCGATGGCGCAACGAAACCTGCTGGAGGATGCGATCGCCTGGCAGCGGCGGGCGCTCGCCGTGGACCGCGGCGCGGCGCGCGTCATGGCGAACTTGGCGCAAGCGCTCAATCGCACCGAGCTGCCGGAGGCCGGCATCCGTGTGGCCCGCGGCGCGATCTGCCTGGAACCCGCCCTCGTCGCCGCCCGCGTGAACGAGGGCTTGGCCGTCAATGCCCTGGGCCTGAGAAGCGAAGCCGAGCGATCCTATGGCCGCGCGCTGTCGATCGATCCGTCCAACGCGGAGGCGGCATTCGCTCTTTCCACCTGTCGCCTGGCCGCCGGCGATCTTCGCCGCGGCTTCGAACTCTACCAGCGGCGCTTCGAACTTACCGAGATGCAGCGGACCCGCACTCATTGGGCGTTTCCCTTCTGGGACGGCGAGATCAAGACCGGCCTACGGCTCCTGATCTGGTGCGAACAGGGCTTCGGCGACTCCCTTCATTTCGTTCGCTACGCCGCGATCCTCGCGCGTCTCGGGGTGAACCTGATGCTCGCCGCGCCGCCTTCCCTGCAGAGGTTGTTCAGGACCCTCCGGCCGTCCATTCCCGTCTGCGGTCTCGATGACGTTCCGGGCTCGTTCGATGCCCATGCGCCCCTGATGAGCCTTCCCCACTTCGCCGGCACCGACCTCGAAAGCATCCCCGCAGCTGTCCCCTACCTGAGCTCCCCAAATCGAGACTCAGGAGTCGTATCGATCGAGGGCGCCCGGCCGCGGATCGGGTTCTTCTGGGCCGGCCGTCCCGAATACAAGGCCGATCGCATGCGCTCGCTGCCGCCGGACGCGCTGTCGAAGCTGGTCGACGTGCTCGCCACCGCCGGCGGCTCGCTTCACTCGCTGCAGGTCGGCCCCCGCCAAGCGGATCTCGCAAGCCTCCGACACAAGGTCGTCGACCACGGCAAGGAGTTTCGCGATTTCGCCGATACCGCATCGGTCATGGCAGATCTCGATCTCGTGGTCACCATCGACAGCGCCGTGGCACACCTCGCCGGCGCGCTCGGACGCCCGGCCTGGATCATGCTGTCCTATGTGCCGGAATGGCGTTGGCTCGAGGGGCGCAGGGACAGCCCGTGGTATCCGACCTTCCGCCTGTACCGGCAGGAGCGCCGCGGCGATTGGGACTCGGTGATCTCGGTGATCGCGGCAGATCTGCCCCGATGGCACGGATCGATATGACCCTCGAACTCGCCGCACTAGCCGGCGATGCTCTGCGACAAGGTCGTGCGGACCTCGCGATGGGTCTCTTGCGTCGTGCGTTGGCGGTGGATCCGCAAAGCACGTCGGCGGCTCGCGACCTCGCCGCCCTTTCGATCCACGCGCATGACCTGCCGGGCGCCGAGCGGACCCTCGGACGCATCGTCGGCGCCGCGCCGACGGAGCCGGCGCTCTGGTTCAACCTTACGGTCGCCGCGCTGCGAGCAGGTAATATCGGATTGGCTGCACGGCGATGCCGTATCCTTCTGGTCTTGGATCCTGGATCGGTCGGGGCCCACACGTTCCTGGGTGCAGCCCTGGGACCGACGGATGACACGGCCTCGCTCGGCTCCTTCACGCGCGCCCTCGCCATCGACCCGTACGCTCAGGATGCCCGGCTCGGCGTCGGCACGAGATTTCTGGATCGGGACCTGTCGGTCCCCGCGGTCAGGCAGAGCCGGATCCTGCTGGCATCGGCGCCGTCGCACACTGCCGGGTTCGGAAATCTCACCATCGCTTGCTGGGGAGCCGCTCTGCGCGAGGAGGCCGCCCGGCATGCGCGCCGAGGGCTGGCCCTGGATCCCGGCTTGGCGCAGGCCGCCTGGATCCTCGCCCAGGCACGCCTCGCGCGAGGGGACTACGGCGGCCTCGGCCTTCTCGAGGCGCGCTGGAGGCTGACGGAATTTCGCTCGGTCAATGGACGCGACCTCGCCATGCCTGCCTGGAACGGCGAGATCCGAACGGGCCTTCGTCTCCTGATTTGGTCGGAACAGGGTTTCGGCGATACGATCCAGTTCCTCCGATACGTGCCGATCCTCAGAGCCGCCGGCGTCAGGGTGACGCTCGAAGTGATGGAGCCGCTGGTCGCTCTCGCCGAGAGCCTGAATGTCCACGTCGTCCGTCGCGGCGAACCGGTACCCGAGGTCGACGCTCAGGTAGCCGTGATGAGCCTTCCGCATTTGATGGGGACGCGGCTGGAGACGATCCCGGCGGAGGTTCCCTATCTGGCGGCACCGGTCGAGCGGCGGACGCGGTGGAAGGAACGCCTGGCCTCGCTCCCCCGCCCGCTCGTCGGCCTCA